>JBBSEE010000119.1:0-7214 GCA_038239995.1 Chloroflexia bacterium
ATCTCCGTGCCGCTGATGGGCAGGTCCACCTGTCCACTGAGCAGGTCGCCGCAGGAGCGCAGGTAGTCGGGCAGGCTGCCAATGTCGCACCAGTAGCCGTCCGCAATGTAACCATACAGGGGGTCGCCCTTCTCTAGCATGATGGGGAACAAGTCTTTGCTGAAGTCGAACACCTTGCCCGGCTCAAAGTAGTCGAGGATGCTTGGCTCTAGCACGTAGATGCCAGTGTTGACCGTATCGCTGAACACCTCACCCCACGAGGGCTTCTCTAGGAACTGGCGAATCGCGCCCTGCTCATCGGTGATAATCACCCCATATTCCAGCGGGTTGGGTACCCGCTTCAGCACGAGGGTGGCGAGCGATTTGTGGGCCTTGTGGAAGTCCACCGCCGCCTTCAGGTCGAAGTCGGTGAGCGCGTCGCCGCTGATGATGATGAAGGTATCGTCGAGCAGGTCTTGGGCCTGCTTCACACTGCCTGCGGTGCCTAGCGGCGACTCTTCGATGCTGTACTGGATGTTCACCCCAAAGGACGAGCCGTCGCCAAAATAGCTCTGGATCGAATCGGCCATGTATTGGAGGGTAATCACCATTTCGGTGATACCGTAGCGTTTCAGCAAGTCAATGATATGCTCAATCATCGGCTTGTCCACCACCGACACCATCGGCTTGGGCCGCCCCAGAGTGAGCGGGCGCAAGCGCGAACCTTCGCCTCCTGCCATCACTACTGCCTTCATTGCTCTACCTCCTCGCTGCGACAAAATATGGACGGCCAATAACGGATAGTCCTATGTGCATTGTAGCGCAGCGGCGGGGATTTGGCAAGCGTGAGGCAACAAAAAAGCCCCCCGCGGGGGAGGAATACCGACCCGTCAGCAAACCAAAAAGCCCCCAGCGGGAGTTTGGGGGAGAAATGCCGACCCGCCAGCAAACCAAAAAGCCCCCAGCGGGGGTTGGGGGGAGAAAGGCCGACTAATTAGTTGGCCCATCGGACGAAAGAAGTCACGACCCGCGTTGGTGCGCTTAGGCTGGGCGTATGCGATTCGCCCCTACGTCATGGTTAGTTGTTCCGATGAACGTTGGGGCATTGCACGTGAGCGAGTGCGGCCCGCCCCTACGTCCTGTTGTCCCTTGCACGTGCGTTGGCTGCTTTCCGCCGCCGACAGGTCAAACAGTTAGTCACCATTTCTCCCCCAAACCCCCGCTGGGGGCTTTTTGGCTGCGGGTGGGGCGGCTGCTCTCCCCCAAACCCCCGCTGGGGGCTTAGGTTGGTCGCGCAGCACGCTTCCCCCCCCAAACCCCTGCTGGACGGCTCAGTTTTGTGCCACTTATGGGCTTAGGCGGCGCGGCGGGTGTCGTAGAGGGGGTCTATGAAGGGCATCAGGTCGGCCCGCTTGACCACGAGGCCACGCCCGCGCCGGGTGGCGGGTATCTTGCCACAGCGAATGGTGAGGCGCAGCACCCCCTCGCTGATGTGCAGCAGGGTGGCCGCTTCCTTCAGGGTGTAGGTCTTGTTCTCGCTGGCTTGCTGCTTGGCCTTAGCCTTGGCGGCCTTAGCCGCTTTGGGGGCGTGTTGCTCAAGGGCGGCGAACAACTGCTCTTGGGTAGTGGGGGTTTGCTGGCGGGTCATTGCGGATGTCCTGTTCTAGGGCGCGTGGTCGGATAAGATGCTCATTTCGGCCAGATATTTACGCGCCCTGCTAAAAAGGATGGGGCGCAAGGTGGGGAGGACCTCACGCCCGCTGCTCGGAAACCTGCAATCTACAATTGCGTCAGAGCGAGCGCAACCCGCCCCGACGATGGGGGCGAGCGCAGCCCGCCCCTACAATCACCTTACGCCGCCTGCTCCTGCTTGAGGATGTCAATGAAGCGGCTGGCCTCGGCCTTAGTCAGGGCATCGGGGGCGACCCCGTAGGTCTCTTGGCAGAGTTGGTCAACCTCGGTCTCGTTCAGCCGCCGCTGGTTGCGGGCGATGGCGTAGATGGCCTTCAGTTGCTTGTCGGTCAGTTGCCCGGCAATGCTCATGAAGTTGCCTTGGGGCCGCTCCTCGACTGCGGTTGCGCTGTGACCGTTGGGGTAGGCCTCGACCGCAGTGTAGCCATTAGCAGAGTGGCTGTAGCCGTTGCTGCCGTTGCTGTACCCCGCCCGCTGCGCCCCCACCGTCTGCGCGAAGTTGATGGGCGCATCCACCACTTGGGCGCGGGCTGCATCGGTGTTGGCAATCGCGGCGAAGTCGAAGTCCTGGCAGAACTGGGTGCCGTAGCCCAGCGCGGCGAGGGCGCGACCGAGGGCCTTGGTCTCCGCCGCCTCGATGTAGTCGGCGAAATCGTGAACGCTCTCGCTGCCCCAGCCGGTGGCCGAGCCGTGACCGCCGGGGATGAACACGTCAGCCTTGAACAGGGCAAAGCCGTCCTCGTGCTTGACTAGCTCAGTGTGAATCGCGGCATCGGGATGCTCGGTCCGCAGCCACAGCAGCCGCCACTTCACCTCTAGGTAATCGCGGCCATCAATCTTCATCAGGTAGCGGCTGGGGTCGAAGCTGGGGCGGACTTCCGCTAGAGTATCAATATCGTTCACGGTCAACTCCTGTTCTGGCTGGGGGGTGACGGGCGCAGCCTTCTTACGGTTCTTGCGCTCCGGGGTTGCCTCAGCGGTAATCACGTTCTGCTCGCTCTCGAAGTTCTCGTTCATCTCTGGTTCGCTCCTTTACACTTGTTCGGTTTGGCTTATCGCACCGGTTTTAGGGGTCTCAAGCGCGGCTTCTCAGCACGCGGCTGGAACAAATGTTCTAGGGTATTATAGCATACCCTGCTAACTTTGTCAAGCAAATTGGCAAGATTCGGGGGCCGAAATGGGGACTGCTGAGGCACAAAGAAGTACGGATTAGGCCGTTTTTCGGCATGATGGGGAGGGTGGATTCTGCTTGCGATTTTGAGCAGGGGGGAGGCCAGCCAGCGGATTAGGTTCAGCGGAGCAGCGGAGACAACGGATGGGGTAGGGGTGGGCTACCCATCGCTCTAGCCCCCCACCTTGTCCTGCTCTGGTTGTGCGTTGTCAAGATCTTTCTGCATCGCTTGAATACCCGCCACAAAGATAAATCCCCCCACTATCATAGCAGTTGTGCCCAACATTCTAATCAAGGTGTCATCAGCCAGAAACTGAACAACCCCATTTATTATCAGGCCAACAAACAAAGCAATCGAACTTATATAAAGGAGACGCATGAGGCCGGTGGATTCGCGCACCTTTTGCAGTCCAAAGATGAGGAAGAATGCCATTCCAATCGCCCCGAACAGATAGCTCAAGCGAGTGTTCTGGACCACCAGCAAAAAATAGAACCCAACAAGAAAGAACACTCCACCCAGAACAATGCAGATAATGCCCAGCCAACCAATTTTCTCTTGCTTGACCGCTAGGTTACGCCTAAAAGAATATAGGGCGATAGGCGGCGCACTGCTGATGAGGATAATGATATAGGCAAGCCCACCACTGATTACCTTAAACCCTCCCAAAAGCAAGGCGATCAGCGCGATAACCATCAGCGCAGTAGCTAGCCTGTCGCGCAGCGTTGTCTTAGTTCGCTCGCTCATCACTGCCCCCTTTATACCTCGACCGCAGGGTGGGATTGCCTAGCCGCCGATGACCGTTGTCGCAGGTGATGGGGGGCGAGTGCAACCCGCCCCTACGCCTCATAACTCATAACTCATAACTCATAACTTCCTCACCCTATCTGTTCGCGCAGGCGGGCAAGCTCGGCTTGGGCGGCGGCCATCTCGGCCACGAAGCCGCTCATGCGGTCGTGTTCGGCGCGGACGAAGCGGCTGTAGGGGGCAATCGCCTCGTTGATGCGCTCCACGCTGCGGCGCAGTTCGTTATTGAACTGGTCGGTCATCGCGGTGCTGAGGCTGAGGCGCAGTTGCTCCATCTTCTTGCGGAAATCGTGCTTCACCTGCCGCTTGCGGGTGGGCAATATCACCCCCGCCAGCAGCGTGCCTAGAACTGCACCGCTGATGCCGGTTACGTCGAGGGCCACGATGCTAGTCGCTGCCGCAATTGCCCCGCCAATCAATGCCCCACTGACCGCCAACCCAGTCTGGGCCACCGCGCTCCGCATCGAGTAGGCGAGGTCTTCGCTCTCGCGCTGCTTGTCGTAGCTGCCCACCGCATCGCGGGCCGACTGGGCAACGCTGAGGAGCAGGGCGCGGCGGTCATGGTCGAATCCTTGCCCCACGCGGCCAATCATGGTGTCGTCGTACTTCACTTGGCGGCGGCGGGTGAGGTACTCGTTGACCGATTGCCAGATGCGGAGGTCTTGGTCCACCATCCAGCTAATCAGGTCTTGCACCGCCTTGTCAATCCGCTCGGCAAGGTCGGCGACCACCTCGCGCTCGAAGTCGGCGCGGAAGCGTTCCGCCCGCATCAGGTCGAAGATGCGACCAATGCGGATGCTGCGGTCGAAGAAGGCATCGGCGCGGTCCCGGGTCTCGTAGATGATGGTATCAAGCTGGCTGAGGCGATGGGCGAAGTTACGCTGCATATCCTGCTGGTAGAGGGCCAGTTGGCGGTCAATGTTCTCTAGGGTCTGGAAGTCGCCCTTGAGCAGGCCAAGCCGTTCGCGGGCGGTGCTGGCGTAGCGGTCAGCAATGCGCTCGGCCACCCCAAGGGGACTGAGCAGCTTCAGCCGCAGTCTGCTCTGCTCATCTAGCGTGCCGAAGATGTACTTCTCCAGCGCGGGGAAACCGCTGGAGGCGAATGCTTGCCCATAATCGAGGTTGACCCTCTCAGGCAGGCGCACCGTATCCGCCTCGCCGCCCCCGCGACGGGCAAGGTTGCTGCCAATCCGCCCCCGCTGCGCCATACGGGCGGATACGGCGAATATCTGGGGGGTGATACCCAACAGGATGCGGGCGTTGTCCTCGATAAACTCTAGGATGCGCTGCAACTCGGCCTTGTCTTGCAGCAGGTCAATCTTGTTCAGGATGAGGACAATCTTCTTACCCCAGCCCTGTATCTTCTCCAACAGGGCGCGTTCGCTCTCGGTGAAGGGGCGGTCGGCGGAGGTGACGAACAGCACGAGGTCGGCGCGGGGCACGAACCGCTCGGTCAGGGCCTCATGCTGACGGATAATCGCGTTGGTGCCGGGGGTATCCACAATGGTGATGTCGCGCAGGAAGTCAGCGGGGTAGGTGCGTTCGATCACCCCGCTGCTGCTCTGGTGTTCCGACTGGGCCTCGCCGTAGCGCAGAATGTTGATTTTGCTGGTGGTGGGGGTGACACCCTCTTCCATCACCCGTTCGCCCAGCAGCGCGTTGATAAACGAGGATTTGCCGCTGTTGAACTCGCCGATAATCACCAGCATGAACAGTTCGGCAAGGTCGGCCACCGCTTGATGGATAGTGTTCAGGTCGTCGGGGGTAGCATCGAAGCCGCCCAATAGCGCGGCAAGGCGGTTGAGCGTCGCCTGCTCCGCGGCCACAAGGTTAGTCTGCTGGGGGGTGAGCATTCCGCTGGGCATCAGACCATATGCCCTTTAGGTGAGTGACCATTCACTACCTCTTGAACCTCATCCTTATGCTGATTCAGCACGTTCAGATAAAGCTCAAGCTCGGTGGGCGACATCACAAACCATGTGCATAGCTGCACAATATCCTCAGCGGAAAGTCGGGGGGCGGGGTTGGCTGCCGAATATTTGTGGATGATACTGAGCAATGCTGCTTTCTTTTGCTGGTCATCGTCCCAGCCAGCCTGCATATTGGTTGATTGACTGCGTATAATGATAAGGGTAAAGACAAGGGTTACGACCACCGCAATCGCCACCAGTGCGATGATGGTAACGAAGGTGGGCAGCACCAGCAGCCGAGTGAGCATCAGTGCCAGACTTAGCAGCAACAGGTTAGCAACGGAAAACGCGAGGAAAACGCCCAGCCTTTTAGCATAGATGAGCCTAGCCTCGCTGGCGGGATAATCCAGAGGCAAGCGGTTATCTCCTAGTCCTACCTTTATCATGATGACCATCCTTATCTAGCTCACGCCGAATACTTCGTCGCGCCTCTATTATCATCCTTGTCACATCCACGAAAATATAGGTGATGACCGGAGCCAATGACGCAATCGCAAATACCAGTTGAAAAGCGGTTAGCACCAACGCATCTATGCCGGAAGTTGGAACTGCGCCGCAATCAGGCTAGCTCCCCATTGGATGAAAATCCAAATGACCAGAAAGACTGAGTCTATCAATCCTGATATGGCCCAGCGCATGAAGGTCCTTAGCTCGGTGGTTAGTTTCCTCGGTTCTTCGTCGTCACTCATGCAGCGATTTGAGTCCTCCGCTATAGTAGCCTAGCCGTAAAAGGTTCATCGGTATCATACCACTGAGTTACCTCTTACGTCAAGGAAGTATCTAAGCACGAAGCGGGCCGCGCCGCAAAGATAGAACGGGTTGGCTAGGCGGCGTATCACGCTACTTCGGGCCGTAGACGAACTCCACGTTGCGCTGTATCAGCTTGTAGCTGTCGCACACCGCCGCCGCCAGTGCGGGGGAGAGGGTGCCATTGTTGTCGCCGCAGGGTTCGCTCAGGTTGAGGATAATCAGCCCGAATCGCTTGGCCCGAATGTCCGCCACCAGCTTGCTTTCGTCCCACCGCTCCCGCGCTTGGGGATGAATCGCGGGGTTGGCGGCGTGGGTTTGGGTGTAGGGGTCGGTACTCACCGGCAACTGCTTGGCGGACAGCACGAGGCTGACGTTATCGGAGTAGAGCAGCCCGCCGTTGTTGGTGGCAAACTGGGCGATGTTGCTCATCCCCTCCAGTTGGGTCGCGCTGGGGGGGCGCAGTTGGTAGGCAAGGTGGTCATGGGGGTCATAATCGAGGCCAATCAGCAGCCAGACCGCCATCCCCGCCGCCGCTAGCCCACCCAACCCCACCGCCCGCCGCGCGGTCGCCGCCTGCGCCTCATCCGCCCAATCGAGCAAACCGCCCAGCAGCAGCCCGAAGCCGAGGCACAGCGCGGACAGCGCGTCGAGGAAGTGGTTGTGGTTGCCGCCCAACGTCCCCACCCCACTGCTCTGCACCAGCGCGGCGAGGCCGTAGATGCCTAGCATCAGGTTTGAGGTTTGAGGTTTGAGGTTTGAGTTTGAATTTGACTCGCTGCCAACCCCACCCCCCACCACAGGGAGGGGGGACGCGCTGCGCGCCGCCGAAAATGGGCAGATCCCCCCG
>JBBSEE010000120.1:0-7205 GCA_038239995.1 Chloroflexia bacterium
CACGGTACTCATTAGGTTTGAGGTTTGAGGTTTGAGGTTTGAGTATCGTGCCGTGTGGTAGGGGCGGGTTGCACTCGCCCACGTGCAACGCATTAACGCCTCTCGTGACCCCGCCGCGTGCCACGCATCAACGCTGTCCGTTTGTCCGCTTTCGAGTCCGCTGGCTAACCACCATGACGTAGGGGCGTGATTTATCACGCCCTACCGACGCTCATTAACGCCTATCGTGACTACGGGCCAGCCAACGGACGGTTCAACGGACAAACGGACAAACGGACGGCATATACGCAATCCAAAATCTAAAATCCAAAATCCAAAATCGCCCTCCCCCTTGACGCTCGCCGCCCGCGCGGGCTATACTGAGCCTACGATGAGCGATAATCGCCCACATACACCTCCCGACGGCGGGGACGCAACCTCCCGTCCCCGCAGCATCACCTACACGCTGGCCGCGCCCGATGTGCCGCCCTCACCCGATGCGCCGCTGGTGGTGGGAACGGCGGAGCGGGTTCAAACGCGCCCCTACCGGCGTAGGATGGTGCTGGCCCTGATTGGCGGTCTGCTAATCGCGGCAATGGGGGGGGCGATTGCCCTGCGGTATAGCGGGCGAGGCGAGATGGCGGCGCAACCTACCCACTTGCCCCTGATAGGGGAGGCCACTGCAGGATTGCCCACCGCGCCGCCGACTTTGGCCGCGCTGCCCACTCTGGAGCCGACCGCCGCCGCCTTTGTTAGTTACTACAGCGAGGCGGTCAGCCGCCCCGACCGCGACCCCGACCTGCTGCCCAGCGACCCCTACGACCAGCGGCTCAGTGTCACATATCACAGTCGGCAACTGAACGGCTACTGGGAGCAGGCGGTCAACGACTATCGCGCCATCATCGCTGACCCCGCCGCGCCGGAGGCGGCCCGCCGCGAGGCCTACTGGCGGGTGGCGCAGTGCAACTTCGCAGGGGGCAGCTACGGACGGGCGATTGATGCCTACGCCGCTTTCCAAGCCGCCTACCCCGACGATGAGCGCAGCCAACGTGCCTACTACATCATCGCCGATGCCTACACCTACCTCGACAACTATCGCCCCGCCATCCCCCACTGGCAAGCCTACCTGCCCCACAGCGGCCCGCTCTACAGCTTCACCCTGCTGCGTATCGGTGAGGCTCAGTCCAAGTTGGGCGATTACGATGCCGCCCGCGCCACCTACAGCGAGGTGGTCAGCCGCCCCGACAGCAACAACCGTGAACGCAGCGAGGCGGGGGAGGGGCTAGCCACCATCTACAACCTGCGGCACGATTATGCTAGCGAACTCGCCACCTACGAGTCCATCCTCAGCATGGCCCAAGACCCCGACTACCGCGCCGATGTGGAGTATCGCGCCGCGGTCGCCCTGCTACGGGGCGGTAATCGCCAAGCCGCCTTCGACCGCTTCCGCAGCGTCATCACCGATTATCCCGCCAATTATCGAGCATACGGCGCGTTCCAGCAGATGAAGCAAATCAACCCCGCCCTGTTCGACCAGGGGCTGCTCGACTACTACACCGCCGGACGGCTCGCCTATGCGGTGGACAGCTACGAGGAGGCGATTGGCTACTTCGCCGCCTACGTGAACGGGGCGGGCGCAGCCCATCGCGCCGACGCGCTGCTCTACGCCGCCCTTAGCTACCAGACCTTGCACAATGATGACCGCGCCCTTGCCAACTATAACGTCATCATCGCCGACCACCCCGGCGAACCTGCCGCCACCTCTGCCCACTACCGCATCGGGCAACTGGCGGAGCGGCGCGGGGCGTGCAGCGAGGCGATAAGTGAATATGCCGCTGCTGCCCCCCACCTCGACCGCGACGATGGCCGCGCCGCCGCCCTGCACCTCGGCCTCTGCCGCTACAAGCTGGGCGACTACGCGGGGGCGAGCGACGCATGGCAGCCGCTCACCGCCGCCACTATGCCGCCCGATGTCCGTGCCGCCGCCGACTTCTGGCTGGGCCGCGATGCCGCCAGCACCGCCAACGACCCCACTGCCAACTATCAGGCGGCGATTGCTGCCCAGCCGGGGGGATACTATGCCTACCGTGCCGCCGCCAAACTCGCGGGCGAAACCGCAAGCGGGCCAATCGTCAGTCCCGCCCAGCGCGAGACGGTGGATTACGGCGCGATGCTGGTGGATGCCGCCGCCGAGGAGGTGCATCAGGAGCAGTATGCCCGCTGGCTGGCAAGCTGGGCGCACCTCCCCGCCACCAGCACGCTAGTGGTCAGCGACCTGCCCGCCCACGTCAGCCTCGATGCCGCCCGCCCCCTGCTGATGGCCCGCGTGGGCGAACGCATCTACGCCAAGCAGGAGCTAGACTACCTCCTGCCCCGCCTTACCGCCGCTGATGCTATCACCCTCGCGCAGATGGCCCTCTATTACCGCTACATTGACGAGCCGTACCTGTCGCTGCTCACCGCCCAACGGCTGGCCGCCCTCTCCCAGCAGCCCGACCCTAGCCTGCCGATATTGCTCCGCCGCAGCCTGTACGCCACCCCCTTCACTGACGCGATGATTGGCGGGGCGGATGCGGCGCACACCTCCCCGCTACTGCTCTATGCCATCATCAAGCAGGAGAGCTACTATAACCCCCTCGCTCATAGCGGGGCGGACGCGCGGGGCCTCGCTCAAGTGTTGCCCGACACCGCCAGCCTCATCGCCGGGGGGTTGGGCGACCGCAACTTCACCGCCTACGACCTGTATCGCCCCTACGTCGCCGCCCGCTACGGAGCCGCCTTCCTCGATGACCAGCTAGCCAATGCCGGGGGCAGCGTGCTACGCGCCCTCGCGGCATACAACGCTGGCCCCGGCAGCCTGCCCGTGTGGAGCAAGGGAGCAGCCAACGCGGATGCCGACCTGTTCGTGGAGAACATCACCTTTGCAGAGACCGCGCAGTATGTTAGAATTGTCTACACCAACTACGCGGCTTACCTCGAACTATACCGCCAGAAGTGAGATGATTGCCATGCCCATCTACGAATATTATTGTGCCGACTGCCAACGCAAGGTCAGCATCTTCTTTCGCAGCTTCAGCGCGGCGGAGAATGCCACCACGTTGGCTTGCCCCCGCTGTAGCGGCCCCCACCTCAGCCGCCGCCTCTCCCGCGTGCGCGTGCTGAAGGGGGGCAGCCGCAAATCCGCCCCCGACGACGCGACGGGCGACGATATGGGCGGGCTGGGCGGCGATGATGAAGATATGGGTGATATGGGCGAGATGATGGGGGGGATGGGGGGGATGGAGCAGATGCTGGCGGGGGTGGACGAAAACGACCCCCGCAGCATCGCCCGCTGGGCAAGGCGAATGCAGGCAGAGAGTGGCGAGGTTGACCCCGAAATGGACGAGGCCCTCACCCGCATCGAACGCGGCGAGGACCCCGACAAGGTGCTGGAAGGGTTCGAGGAGGCGGATGCCCCCACTGATGAGTTTGATATGTAACGAGCGAAGGGCTTGGCCTTTCACTCATCACTGTATCACCAGCACCGGCTGGCCCTTGCTCCACAGCCGCTCCAGCTTGTAATATTCGCGCTGTTCGGGGGCAAAGATGTGGACGATGACATCGCCGTAGTCCATCAGCACCCACTGGGCCTGCGCCATACCCTCGGTGCCGCGCGGGTGAACCTCCCGCTTACCTAGCTCCTCGTCGAGCGCGTTGGCAATCGCTCTAACCTGTCGGTCGCTAGTGCCGGTGCAGATGACGAAGTAGTCGGCAATCACCGATAGCTCACGGATGTCGAGCATGATAATATCCTCGGCCTTGCGGTCGGACATGATGCGGGCAATCTCGCGCCCCAGTTCGTTTGGTTCCAGAATACGCTCCTTTTTCAAGCAGGCGAGTACCTACCCGCCCCTACGCTTTGAGGCGAGTGTCACCCGCCCCCACGCCTTCGTTAGCTTGATTATAACCTGAACCGCTGCTAATTTCAATATATGGACTTACGCAGTTGGCAGAGCGTATGCGATTCGCCCCTACGCCAACAGGCGCAAATCTAGCCGCAACTGCGTAACACCTACAACATATGGACAAGAACATCCGCCGCAACCCGATACTTGTCGCCGCGATAGTCGGCATCGCCCTCCTCAGCATCGTGCTGGTGGTCAGCGGCTGGCTGCTGCTCACCTCGCTGGGCAGCTATAGCCAGCGGGTGGCCGCGCCGGTCGCGACGGTGGCTGCCGCGCTCTCCACCCCCGCCGAACCGCCCACCCCCGATGCGTCGCACTATGACCCCAGCGTCACCCCAGTAGTCACGCCTCTCGCCTCCCACCCCGGACGCGCCCGCCACGACCTCATTCTGCAAGTCGCCCCCTTCGCCGATGCCCCCACCCTCACCGCCGCGGACGGCTCCCCGCTGACCGTGCCACAAGGCAATGTGGTCACGCTCATCGCCACCACGGCGGACGGCTGGGCGCAGGTGCAACTCGACAGTGGGACGCAGGGTTGGTGTCGCGCCGAGGGGGTGGAGTATTGACTTCTTCTGTATTGGTGGCACGCATCTTGATATTATGATGAAGAAGCATTACCCCAACATTTGGCTATAGGTCTTGATTTCGACCTTTGACAGGTTTGAAAAAGAACAGGAGGCTTCTCTCATGGAGCAGCAACATACCGATACGCAATCGCGTGGGGCCGAATACAACGAGGGCGATTACCTCAGCATCAGCGCGGCTTCGGCGGAACTAGGCATCACCCAGAGCGCCATCCGACAGGGCATCCGCACCGGCAAGGTTCGCACTGCCGCCCACAAGTGGGGCACGCGCGTACTTCGCACCGATGTCGCCAAGCTGAAGGAGACCGCCCCGGCGGCCAGCACCAAGCCCATCATCCACTAATCTTCGCCACAACTGAACATCGCTAGCGGGGTGACGCAGCACGCGCCACCCCGCTTTTATTTATACCAAATCTCCTATAACGAATTGGTATAAGTTTGGCAATGATGAAGAGTAGGGGAGAGGAGCGGGGGTTTGGGGGGTTGACCCCCAACTGGTGACGGGCGCAGCGGCCCATCGTAACGGAGCAGGCGGGGGAGTCATACCGCGCGGGTGATGAATAGTGCTGGTCAGCCCCATCCACCGCTGGGGGCTTACCCCCAGACCCCCTATAGCTACTTCACCCTCTTCCTTTAATTTGATTATGGTTATCACTATTCCTGATAATCGAGGAACAGCATGGTGATGAAGCCAATCACCCCGGCGGCGACGAGGCCCAGTTCGCGCTTATCTACCGGCTGGCGACGGCGCAGGCGGCCAATCGCTTTGGTGAAATAGAGGCTGAGGAAGCTGACCTCGGCGGCCATGTGCAGGGCGTGTTCGTAGCCGAGCGCGGTCCACCGCCATGGCTTCGGCATCTGCCAGTTTACCCCTTTGCTCACCCCTTGATAGATGTGCGCGGCGGTGGTCAAGCCCACGCCAATCGTCGCCGCCCGCGCCACATCCTTTAGCTCTACCCCGCTGCGGCGCAAGCTACGGGCGATGATGGCATTGACCGCGGGCAGCACCAACCCATCGCCCCACAAGGCCGACTGGTAGGAGAGGGTGGCACGATATTGCTTCACCAGCGGGTTCCGTTGCTTGATGTACAACAGGTTCGCCCCCACCGGCACGGCGAAGCCAGTCAGTAGGGCGATACCGCTGGCGGCCAGCATCGGCTTGATGTCTGCTGCGGTTATCAGTTTATTGTCGCTCATATTACCTGATGGGCAAATTGTGTGCCACTACCTAGAAAGGGCGAGCGCAACCCGCCCCTACGCCAGTAAAACCGGATTTTCAGACACCTTCTCATCTTCCGCCTGCTCAGGCTCAATCTCGGCCAGCAGCTTGCGGTCGGCGGGGGAGAGGTCGGCGCGGGCGAACAGGTCGGGGCGGTGCTGGCGAGTGCGGATGAGCGATTGCTTGCGTCGCCACTTCGCTATCTCGGCATGGTGGCCGCTGAGGAGCATCGGGGGGATGCCTGCGCCCTCCCACTCCGGTGGGCGGGTGTACTGGGGATATTCGAGCAGGCCGCCGCTGTGCGATTCATCAGTGGGCGAGGCTTCGGCCAACACGCCGGGCTGCAACCGCGCCACTGCGTCTACCACTACCATCGCTGCCAGTTCGCCGCCGGTCAGCACGTAGTCGCCAATCGAAATCTGGTCGGTGAACAGGCTCATCGCTCGTTCGTCTATGCCCTCATAGTGGCCGCAGACGAGGACGAGGCGGGGGTGCTGGGCCAGTTCGGTGGCGATGGGCTGGTTGAAGACTCGCCCTTGCGGGGTCATCAGTATCACCGGCATGTCGTCCACGCCCACCACCGCCCGCACCGCCCGCGCCAGCACGTCTACGCGCATCACCATCCCCGCGCCACCGCCGTAGGGGTAGTCGTCCACCGACTTGTGCTTGTCGGTGGCATAGTCGCGGATTTGGTGTAGGTTAATCTCCAGCAGCCCGGCATCTACCGCCCGCTTGATGATGCTCTCGCCGAACGGCCCCGCGAACATTTGGGGGAACAAGGTCAGAATATCGAAGCGCATTACGCCCCTCCGATTTTGGATTGGGGATACGCAGTTGGGCAGGGCGGATGCGATTCGCCCCTACATCAACAGGCACAAATCCAGCGGAAGCTCACTTAAATCCAAAATCCCAAATCCCAAATCTAAAATTAAGCGACCAAGCCTTGCGTGACTCGCAGGAAGATGTCCTCTAGGTCGCTGCTCTCCTCGGCGAAGGAGTAGATGACCGCGCCTGCGGCGATGAGGCGGCCTAGTATCTCGCTCATCATCTGCTCGTCGCCGCTGATTCGCAGGCGCAGGGTCGTCCCCGCCCGCAGCAGGTTGGCCTCTTCGGGGGTTACGTCCAGCAGCCCGGCCATATCGTGGAGCGCGGCAATGGCCGCAGCGGGGTCACTGAGCAGGCCGACGCGCAGCACGCGGGTGGGTTGGGTGCGGCGCAGCACCTCGGCCACTGAGCCGCTGGCAAGCAGTTGCCCGCGTTCGATGATGCCGACATGGGTGCAGAGTTCGGCCAGTTCGGTGAGGATGTGCGAGGAGATGAGGATCGTCTTGCCCATCCCGCTCAACGCCTTCAGCAGTTCGCGCAGTTCGATGCGGGCGCGGGGGTCGAGGCCGCTAGCCGGTTCGTCGAGGATAAGCAGTTGGGGGTCATGCACCAGAGTGCGAGCCACCCCTAGCCGCTGTTTCATCCCCCGCGACA
>JBBSEE010000121.1:0-7200 GCA_038239995.1 Chloroflexia bacterium
GTCTGGCCGCCACCGACTGGCGTGACGAGGGCATAGTGGGCGGCACCGACCACCAGCTTGGTAAGCTGTCCCCGCGTGATGGCGAGGTTGGGCAGATAGCAAGGGTAGGCGACACCGGCAGCCGCGCACTGCGAAGGAGTGAACCCACCGAGGATGCCCGCGTGGAAACCCGCCTCGATAAAGGTATAGGCGAAGTAAGTGGGCGGCACATCGGTGAAGTCCGGCGTGGAAGGGGTGTAGGGGGCGATGCCGAAGCCTAGCACCACCACTTTGGCAAACTGGCCGCGCGTGGAAGTCCCAGTGGGGTTGAAGTGGCTGGGGTCAACGCCATTGACCACATGGCGGCAGTACAAGTAGTGGATGGCCCCATAGAAGACGTTGCCATTGATGTCCACGAAGGGGTTGGGGCAATCGGTAGGAGTAACGGTCGCGGTTGGTGAAGTCGTCGGCGAGGTGGTCGGGGTTGCGCTGGCGGTGGGCGTGTTGGTCGCCCCCGGCGGCGGGGTGGGAGTGATGGTCGGACTGGCGGTCGCGGTCGCCGTTGGGGTGATGGTCGGGGTGGGGGTGTTGGTCGCGCCCGGCGGCGGGGTGGGAGTGATGGTCGGCGTTGCCGTATTGCTCGGCGTATAGCTGGGCGTGGGCGTGAGCGTAGGCGTGACCGTCGGTGTATTGGTCGGCGTGACCGTCGGCGTGACCGTCGGCGTGTTGGTCGGCGTGTTGGTCGAAGTTGGGGTATGGCTAGGGGTCGGAGTAACCGTCGGGGTCGGCGTATTGGTCGCCCCCGGTATCGGGGTGGGGGTAATCGTGGGGGTCGGGGTCAGGGTGGGGGTGCGCGTTGGCGTGACCGTCGGCGTGTTGGTCGAGGTATTGGTCGGCGTGGCAGTCGAGGTGTTCGTTGGAGTATTGGTGGGCGTGACCGTCGGCGTGTTGGTGGGCGTGCGGGTCGCGGTACTCGTCGGCGTGCGGGTCGGGGTGTTGGTGCGAGTGGGGGTAAAGGCGGGGAAGAGTTGCTGGTAGCCGACATTGAAGCGATAGTTGGCCGAGCCGATTGGCCCCGCCGCCCCTTGCCCCGCGGTGATGCTTTGGAAGCGATAGCTAGTCGAGGTCAGCCCCTCGCCCCCGCCGGAGCCGACTTGGAACCAGTTCAGCGCGTAGTTGGCGGAACTGGCCGCCAGCGTGGTCGCCACCAGCAGCAGGGGTAGCATCACCCCCGGCAGGCTGCGCGGCAGGCGGCGACGTTTTGGTGCGTGCATGGTCGTTTCCTTTCGATGAAGAAGGTAGGGGTAGAAGGTAGAAAGGGGAGTCAATTTATCACTCACACCTCATGCCTCATACCTCATGCCTCTTGCCTCATTTCAGATTGACGAACACCGTCACGTAGCCGTCCTTGTCGGGCGAGCTGGCGATTTTGCCGATGGTGTGGCGGGCATTGTCGTCGGCGATAACTGCCTTGCCGCTGCGGTCGAGGGTGAGGTCATCACCGAGGCTGGGATTGCCTGCCACCTTCATCCTTGCGCTGCCCATCACCACGATGTAGGCGCGGTCGCCACTGTGGATGCTGGTGGCGGAGCCGTCAATCACCGTCTTGTCCATGCCGTTGACCTTTACCGTGTCCAGCCGCTTGTCCAGCACCCCAATCGCCGCCTTGACGTTGACGGAGCTAGCGCGGACTACGCCGAGGACGGTCGCGCCATCGCGGGTGGTGTTGTTGCCGTCGAGGGCCAGAACGTCGCCGATTTGCGCGGGGCTGCTATCGTGATAGACCACTTCCACGCTATAATCGGCGGCACTGATGTTACTGCCGTGGATGTGAGCGGTGCCATAGAGGGTGTAATTAGTGTCGCCGCTGGGTTGGATGGAGTACATGGCGTAGGAGATACCGCCGCTGCCGCCGACATCGAGACCATCATTGTACGCCGGTTGCGTCGCCCCGCCCCCGTTAGCCAGCACGCCGGTATAGCCGCTAAATTGTCCGCCACTACCACCCACGGTGCCACCAACCCCGACCACGCCCACACCACTGCTACCGGTGCTGGTGAACACCCCACCTGCGCCGCTGGCGGTGCTGTTTTCGCCGACTACTGCCGCACTCTGTTGGCTGTTGGTGTTGCCGTTGGATTGGGCGTGCAAACCGAAGCCGGGGCTGAAGGTGTGTACGCCGTAGCGGGCCGCGCTAGCATTGCCGTAGTTGGCAAAGAAACCGCTCATGCTGTACTGGGTGCTGGTCGAGACGGTGGTGGCATACACTCCGAATTGGACATTGTTTGGGCTGCCGCCGAAGTTGTCGAAGGTACCGGCAAAGCTGGGGCTGGAGCCGTTGTGGACAACGGAACTATCGATGCCGACTTGGTCGCCGCTGCCCCCCCCGTAGTTGACGAACTGGCCGCCAAACGAAGTGGTGCCGCCAGTGGTGGTGTTGCTAGCGAACAAGCCATATTGAGTTCCGCTCCCTGCCCCGGAGTTGTTAAAATAGCCGCCGACGCCACTGGGGGTGCCAGTGATAACGTTTTGGGCGTACACCCCGTATTGGGTGCTACTGCCGCCGCCGTAGTTATAGAAGTAGCCGCCGATACCATAGCTGCCACCGGCGGGATGGGCAATCCCCGCTACCCCGACTTGCTGCCCGCTGCTGCCGCCGAAGTTCTCGAAGTGACCGCCAAAACCCCATGCGCTGCCGCTGGGGTAGGCTTCCGCCAAAACGCCGGTGGCACCCGCGCTATATAGTCCCGCATTGTAAGAGTTACTGTGGTCGCTATTGACCGCGTTAATCACCCCATAGCGACCGCTTACGCCAGTGTAGTTACCACTGACCAGCGCACCGGGGGCGAGGGACATGGCATAGGGCGCAGCGGATAGCAGGATGCGCGGGGTCATCTCCGCGTCGCTACCCACCGTCACGCCGAGGTATAGCGAGTTGGCAAACTGCGCGACGGTGTTAGGGTCAATCGTGGTCGCGCTGCCGACATAGTAGGTCACGAGGCCATTGCTGTCAGGGGTGAGGCTGATTGGCCCCTCGGTGAAGATCGCGCCCCCACCGTTGGGCAGGGTGTAGAGGCGGAAGGTGAAGTTGGTGGCGATGGTAATGGGGTTGCCGGATGGGTCGGTGAGCCTGCCCTGCACCGTAATCTTAAACGGGGCTTGGCTGTTAGGCTGATTGATAGTCGCGCTGAAGCCGCTATGGGGCGGTGGTGGGGGTGAGCTTTGCGCTCCCGCGCTGCTCTGCCCCAACCACAGCATGAGGGTGAGAACCATAATCCCGACCGCACCGATGCGCTTGCCGTTCATCTTGCTGCTACCTTTCTAACCCCGGTGGGGTTACGTATCGAACCATCAACCGTCATGGCAGCGATGTTACTAATCCTGCCATTATTATTATACCCCGCTGGTCAATACGCTTCGGCGATTTGCCCTCGCCACACCGATTTGTTATAATGCACCGCCCCAAAGGGGCATCGCGAAAATCAGAGAGGAGAGTTTCCGTATTGAACAAGAACAAAATTGGGCTAGCCATCAGCGCGGGCCTACTATGTCTCAGCCTGACGCTGGCCGCCTGCGACAGCGGCAACAAGGCGACTACCGTGCCGACCAACACTCCACCCACAGTAGCGACTAAACCCGCCGCCACGATGCTGCCCACCCCAGAGCAGACCGGCGATATACCAATGCCGATGCAAACCGGGGTCATGCCCACCGAGCAGCCCACCGGCCAGCCGTAATCGTTTCCCCGGTTGCGGCTTGCATCGGCGGGCCGCATTTCGGTTTATCCCCCCTGTTTGGTATACTTCGCTCATCTTATAGTGCCTCTCCCCTAGTGGGAGAGGCGGGGTGAGGGCCAATGGCGAACGACTTTGCGACAATCCACATCTACGTTGGAGGGGCAGCGGCGCAGGCCGAGGTCGCTGCTGCTATCGCCGCTTATCTAAGCGAGTGTGACTATCAGCGGATAGACGAGTCTGCGCTCGAACCATACGACCCGCGCCTCAACCTTGTCGGCCAGCGCAGCCGCAGTCTCTACATCGCCGCCCCCGCCAACGGCTGGGTCAGCATCGTGGATGAGGACATCTTTAGGCTGGACGAGCCGACCGCCGAAGCGATATTGCTGCACCTATCGGCAATCGGCCCCGCCCTGCTGCTGTGGAGCATTGACCAATTCGTGTGGGGCTACACCTACGCGGCGGACGGCCAAGTGCGCGACCGCTACACCGAGGATTACCTTGAACTCGATGCCTACAACCCCACCTTTCTGCACACCCCCGGCCTGAGCGTGGAGCAGCAAGCCCCTCGCTATATGGGCGGCACCGCCGCGTTGGCCGATTTGCTGCAACGGGTGGAAGATACCGGGCGAGTGCAACCCGCCCATACCGATGAGGGAGCAGGGCGAGTGCCACCCGCCCCTGCCGAGGGGCTGCACACACAGCACTCAAACCTCAAACCTCAAACCTCAAACCTCGCCCGCGCTGGGCATTACATCAACGGCTACCGCGCCTACTATCGGCGCACCGCCGACAACGAGCTTACCTATATGGATGAGCTAATCGGCGGGGGCGGGGAGATATACGCCGACGCATGGGCGAAGGGACTGGCCGCTGACCTCGGCATCATCCAGCCGGATGCCACCTACCCCGCGCTGGTGCTGGCAGAAGCGCAAGACCAACTCGACCCCCACTGGCAAGCAATCAGCTTCCGCCGCCCGCCGCAGTATCAGCCCAACTACAGCGTGGCATTGACCCTATACTGTGGGCAACCGCTGCCCGGCCCCACCCTCGCTGCCGTGTTCCGCTCCATCACCGACCAATTGCCATCGGCGGGCACGCTGGGCTGGAGCGAAATCGAGACAGGCGGGCAGTATTACCGCGATGCGGATAGCGTATCCAACCTGCTGGCGGGGGGCTTGAACGCGGGCGAACACCTCGCCGCCCGTTATTACCCCGGCTGCAACCTAATCATCCAGCGGCGGGGTGACGACTTGCCCCTCGACCTCATCTTGCTCGAATACCCCAGCGTGCTGGACGAGCGTTACACCCCCGATGTGCTGGCGCGGGCGGTGGAGGCGGCGGCCTTGCGCGAGTTCGTGCTGGATAGCCGCGCTTTCCCTCACTTCGCCCAAGCCCTCTTCCATATAAGTGGCGCGGATTACGGCTACATCAGCGTGGCGGGCGGCGGGGTAGGTGGCGACGGCGGGGGACGCGCGAACGGGCCGGGTGCGATGCTGTCAGATGCGCTGGCCCGCCCCCTCGCCCAACTGAGCAGCCGCGTGGCGGTCAAGGAGGCGGTCAGTTGGCGCAGCCGCTGGCGGCGGCTGGAGCGCAACATTCGTGGGGTCTACTGGGCCAACCTGCTATCGCCCGCGCAGTTGGCGCAGGTCACACCCTTGCCCCCATCAGTCCATGTTACCCCGCTGGATAGAGGTGCATACCTCCAGCTAGCCTGTAGCCTAACCGACTATGCCGAGGGCAAGGCGGGTGCGGCCATTGAGCTTCTCAGCAGCTATCTGCTGCGCTTGCTTGAGGTTTGAGGTTTGAGGTTTGAGTTAGTTATGGTAGGAGTTACGCAGTTGCGTCTGAAATTATGCCTGTTGATGTAGGGGGCGAATCGCATCCGCCCTGCCCAACGGCGTAACTCCTACCAAAATCCAAAATCCAAAATCGCTTACCCTCCCGTCAGCGTGGTAATCAGGCGGTCGCGCTCGGCCTCTAGCAGGCGGGTAAGGGTGTCGGCCTCAAAGTCGCGGTCCACGTCCAGTAGCTGGGCGTATAGCTCTAGCGGCATCTTGTACTGGTCGAACAGGGCGTAAGCGGCATCGCGGTTGCCTGCGCGGGCGTGATAGTTGATCGCATTCAGCAGCGCGTATAGCTCGTCGCGGCTGAAGCGGCTGGGGTCGGGCCGCTTGCTCACCACCGTCGAATAGTAGCTAGCAGCAAGCTGGAACATCCCGTTACGCTCTGCGTCGGGCAGTGACCCGAAGAAGTAGTCGCGCAGCGGGTCATAGAGGCGGAAGCGACCGCGGTCGTTGTCCACGTTCACGTTGGTGCGCCGCTCCACGAAGCCCTTGCGGGCCAGTTCGGATAGTGCCTGCGGGCCGCGCAAGCCAATCTGGGCGATAGTCCGCACCGCTGCGGCAATGTCTGCCCCGCCCGCGAAATCGTATTGCACGCACAGGTACTTGAGCATCGCTTGCTCGCTGGGGTCGGGGGTGTAGCGGGCGAACCATTCGTCTATCTTGTCGGGCAGATGGTAGAACTGGCGCACCGCTTGCAGCCAGTCTGCTGGGGGCAGGGCGAACACCTCGGCCAGCGTGCCGTACTGCTGCCGCGCGGTGGCAAGTGCCTCCAACCCACCGGGGTAGCAATGCACCTCGCGCACCGCGCGGCGCACCCAGCCGGGGTCTTCCGGCGGCGACCCCACTAGCTTGTTCAGCCACACAATCGCGTCCGCCTGCTCCAAGCCGGGGGTCGAGTAGGTGGTCATCCCCGGCGGAGCCACGCGGGTGCAGACGATGATGCCGCTCTTGCTGCGGGGGGGGTTCGCCAGCCACGAGGTCAGCGGTTGGATGCTGTTCACGAGGTCGGGCTTGTAGCCGCCCATATCGTCGAGTAGATAGTCGAAGTCGTCTATGATGAGGGAGAAGGACATCGCCGCATCGTTCAACACGAGGCGATTCACGTGGTCAATCAGGCTGCGGTCGGAGAGCAGCATTTTGGCGGACAGCCAGTAGACCGGCTGGTCGGTGGCCGTGCCATTAGGCTGCGGCACGCAGGCGCGGCACTCGCGCAGTAGTTCGTAGTAGCACTTCGCCCCCAGCGTACTCTTGCCACTGCCGTCCAGCCCCACAATCGCGCAGGCCGACTTGCGGCGCAGGAGGGTGAGTATCTCATCCACCGCCGCCACGTAGCCGATGATGTCGCTCTCGCGCTGCACGGGGTGATACGCGCTAAGGCGGAGGTGGGTTTCGCCCAGCACTTGGATGGTGGTCTGGCTAATGTTCTGGCCGATAGCGATGGGGCCGCTATTGTCGGTGATGTTGCCGGTGCTGATGTTGGTCAACTGGTCGGTAGGCAAGCCATGCGAGGCGGGATAGCCGAGCAGCGGGGTGATCGGCTCCACCTTCAGCCGCCGCCAGTCGAGGTCGAGGGGGGGCAAGTTCGCGCCCGGCACTTCGTCTTGGCTAATGATGCGGGCGCGGCTGCGGGGGATGCGGTA
>JBBSEE010000122.1:0-7143 GCA_038239995.1 Chloroflexia bacterium
CCTACTGTATGCACCAGTTGGGGGCAGTCTACACCGACCTAGCCGAGTATCAGCGGGCGGAAGGCTACGAGAAGCAGGCCCGTGACCTGTTGGCCGGGCTGGGCGACCGTTTGGGGGTTGCCAATACTGTCACCAGCCTTGCCCGTATCCACGGCCTACAGCGCAGGCTGGACGAGGCGCGGCGGGAGATAGGGCAGAGCGTGGCGGCGGCGCGGGAGATTGGCTCCTCGGCGGCGATTGCGTGGAGCTTGCGGGTGATGGGCCAGATTTACAGCGCGGCGGGCGAGTGGGACAAGGCCGCCCAAGCCTACAGCGATGCCTTCAACGTCACCCACGAGTTCAAGCTCACCAATCTCCGCGCCGAGCTATATCGCGGCATGGCCGAGGTGGAGATGGGGCGGGGCAACCCCGATGCCGCCCTCAGCTACACCGAGCAGGGGCTGGGCGGCCTGCCAGAGGATGACTATTACGCCAACGCCAGTCTGCTGCGGGTGCGGGGGCAGGCGTTGGCCGCGAAGGGGGAGACCGCAGTCGCCGACCAAGCCTTGACCCAGAGCATCGCCATCCTAGAGCAGCAAGAATACCCCGCCGACCTTGCCCTCTCCTACCGCGCCTATGCCGACTTCCTCACCGCGCAGAGCGACGCGGCCAGCGCATTCGAGTGGCGGGCGAAGGCCGATGCGGTGATGAACGAGGCCAGTATCCGCGACTCCAGCGAGTCGCTCACCCAAATGCTGCCGCAGGTGGTGCGGGCGGAAGCGGCGGCCTAGCCGATTTGCATGATGCGCGAACATGGTATAGAATTAGGGTTAAGCCGCGTGATACTGCCCCGCGCGGAGGGGAACCCCAGCGATGACCTACAAGATACGCCAAGCGATTGCCGCCTATGTGCTGGCCTTCTTCCTCAACCTCGCGCTGGCGACCAGTAGCGGCAAGAGTGTGGAGGAGATTGCCATGATGTGGGCGCGTCGCCCTGCCATCATCCTCGCCTATGACCCTGACGACCTCAGCGGCGAACTCACCCCCGACGACGATGAGGGTGACGACCTCGGCTGGCTGAACGACGAACCCGCGTGGCCGGACGATGCCCACCCCCCCTATTCCCTCAGCGACGACGATGAGCTAGCCCTACCGGGGCTGACCACCGCCGCCGACCTGCCCCCCGACCCCGCCCTCGACCCCGGCGGCTACACCGCGTGGTTCACCGCCAAGCTGCCCCCCAAGCAAGCCCTGATGTGGCGGCTGATGCCAGACACCCAAGAGCTTCCCCCCGACATGGAAGCCCTCCGCTGGCGACGCAACTAGCTCGTGAGATTAAAGATTAATGATTAAAGAATGTGCATCATCCTTAATCTTTAATTTTTTTTATCTTTAATCTAACCCTTTTATGCTCCTTTTACCCCGTTTATGTGTTATAATATGCCGACTAAACAATTCAGGAGGCTGAACAGAAGATGCTGGTAATCAAGGGTGGCTTGCTCATCACCATGGATGGTGACGACATCGAGGGTGGGATTATCCACATAGACAAGGACAGTGGCAAGATTGTGGCGGTGGGCACCGACTTGCCGATTGGCGAGGGCGACGAGGTGATTGACGCAAGCGGCAAGGTCATTCACCCCGGCTACCTCGATACCCACACCCACCTCGGCCTCCACGAGGAGAGCATCGGTTGGGAAGGCCATGATGTCAATGAGATGACCGACCCGATTACCCCCCAAGTGCGGGCGATTGACGGCATCTACATGAATGACGAGGGCTTCCGCGACGCGCTGCGGGCAGGTATCACCACCGTGGAGGTCAAGCCGGGCAGCGGCAACGTAATTGGCGGGCTATGCGTCACCCTGAAGACGTGGGCGGCGGGGCCGGGGCGCATCGTAGACGAAGCGGTGCTGCGTTCGCCCAGCGGGATGAAGGCGGCCTTCGGCGAGAACCCCAAGCGGGTCTACGGCGAACAGAAGAAGTCGCCCAGCACCCGCATGGGGGTGGCCGCCACCTTCCGCGAGGCGATTATCCGCACCCTCAACTACCTAGAGAAGGTGAGCAAGGCGGACCCCGACAAGCCCTTCGAGCGCGACTTGCGCCTAGAGGCCATCGCCCTCGTGCTGCGCGGCGAAATCCCCTTCCGCATCCATAGCCACCGCGCCGACGACATCATGACCGTACTGCGGATCCGCGACGAGTTCGACTTCCCCATGGTGCTGGAACACTGCACCGAGGCGTGGAAGGTGGCCGACGAACTGGTCAAGCGCAACATCGCCGCCAGTGTCGGCCCGCTGATGACCGCCCGTAGTAAGGTGGAGCTGCGCGACCGCACCTTCCGCGCCCCCGGCCTGCTCGCTAAGGCGGGGGTGAAAGTCAGCATCTGCACCGACCACCCCGTGATACCAATCCAACACCTTGTCACCCAAGTAATCATTGCAGTGCGTGATGGGATGGATGCCCGCGACGCGCTCAAGGCCGTCACCATCAACCCAGCAGAGATGCTAGGGGTGGCCGACCGCGTGGGCAGCATCAGCGCGGGCAAAGATGCCGACATTGTAATCCGTGACCGTCACCCGCTGGACATTACCTCGCTGGTCGAGCAGGTGCTGATTAACGGTCGAGTGGTCTGCCGCCGCCGCAACGACGCGCTGGAGCAAACCCCCGGTGATGAGTACGAAATCGTCTAATTTCCGTTATATAGACATTCGTTGCCAACGTGCGACGGGAATTGGAATGGCAAGCCAAGCAGTGGCACTGGGGTTCAACCTAATAGGTGTGGGCGGGTACGTTCGCCGAAGGTGCTTCTGGACGACATAAGAAGGGGACTAGATTTTAACATGACCGCATACGGAATTGACCATCGGCTTGAGGGCAAGCTGAGAGCCTTGTACGAGGCCCACCTAGAGCGCAGCAGCAAGGCAGACTGGAGCTACCATAGCCTGATCCCATGGGAGCGGGCACGGAACTATGAGACCGACCCCTGGTCGCCCGAACAGGTGACTATCTCCCCCGGCCTCTACGTCGCGGTGGAGACCGCCCTGCTCACCGAGGTGAACCTGCCATGGTTCACCACCGGCCTGACCGACATCTTCAAGGGCGAACTTGAGGTGCTGCAAGACTTCATCCGCACATGGACCAGCGAGGAGGACCAGCACGGCAACGTGCTGAACACCTACCTGCTGCTCACCCGCAACTCCGACCCCGACCGTCTGCACCAGCTACGCCGCACCGTGATTCGCAACGCATGGGAGCCACCCACTGCCAGCCCCTTTCAGGGCATGGTCTACACCGCGATACAGGAGCTAGCCACCAAAGTCTACTACCAGAGTGTGGCCCGCGTGGCGGACAGCGAAGACCCCGCCCTTGCCAACATCCTCCGCTCCATCAACAAGGATGAGACCCTGCACTACGCCTTCTACCGGGATGCGGTCAAGGCCCACCTCGATGTCAACCCCAACTATGTCGAACCGCTGGTCGAGGTGATGCTCGGTTTCGTGATGCCGGGTCATGGAATGCCCAACATCGAGGAGCGGGTGCGGCTCACCGAACAGAACGGTATCTACACCTTGCACGATTACTACAGCCAAGTATTGGAGACGGTGATCAAGGTGTGGGGTATCGCCGACCTGAAGCCGGATGCGGTGGGGGCGAAGGAGGCGTTGGACAAGCTAAACCACCATATGCGCCGTCTTGCCCGCCTTGCCGCCTTCAGCGAAAACCGTCGGGCCGGGGTTGACCACGAGGTCAACTACGCTGCCGAGTTGATTGCCGCCGGTTGGCGCGGCCCGATGTGAGGTTGCCATGCTATCCACTGACCAGATGATGCAGATTGCCAACCAGATGATTGGGGCCGAACAGACTCCTGCTGACTCGGCCATCTTCGTGGCGGGGGACAACCTCCGCCGCGTGCTGTTCGGGGTGGACATCAGTGCTGCCCACCTGCTGCTGGCGCGGCAACTGGACTACGACGCGGTGATTGCCCACCACCCCTACGATAGGGGGCTGCTGGCGTGGCCGGTGTACCTGAAGCATATCGAACAAATGGTGCAAGCGGGAGTGCCGCAGAGAGCCGCGGAGGAGGCGGTGCTTCCCCGCATCGAACTGCTGAAGCAGGCGGGCCATAGCGTGAACAACGATGATGTCCCATCGGTGGCGCGGCTGCTAGGCCTGCCCTTCCTCAACGTGCATAACGTCTGCGACGAACTGGGGCGGCGCGAGTTGCAGCGGGTAGTGGATGAGACTATCGCCCGCAATGGTGAAGAGACCCTGCTCGACGACATTGTGGGGGCGTTGAACCAGTCGTTCGGCGAGTTTCGTCACGCCGCCGCCCGCATCGAAGTGATGCTGGGCGAAACCGACGACTATGCGGGGCACACGGTAGTGGCGCACGGGGCGTACACCAATGGTGGCGCGGATGTGGCGGCGGCCTACTTTAGACACGGGGTGGACACCTTGCTGTACATCCACATCCTGCCCGATGAGCTAAAGAAGCTAGGCGACATGGGCTATGGGCGGGGCAAGGGCAACCTCATCGTGGTCGGCCACCTCGCCGCCGACAGCATCGGCATGAACGTGTACATCCGCGAACTAGAGCAGCATGGCGTGGAGGTGACGCGCATCAGCGGGGCTTTGCTTCCGTAAAGCAGGTTTGAGGTTTTAGTAAGTTTTGAGTTTTGAGTTTTGAGTTTTGAGTTATTTAGGTTTAGCGGTCACAATCTGTAGGGGCGCGGATTTATCGCGCCCGCGTGCCGCGCAGCAACGCCCCTCGTCAGCGACCACCATGACGTAGGGGCGCATCGCATCCGCCCCGTGACGCTCTAAGGTAACTTGTATAATTAGCACGCAAAACAGGCCCGCCAATCCACGGCGCATCGCATCCGCCCCGTGACGCTCTAAGGTAACGCATAATGAGTGACGAACCCGCCCCCTTGCCTATAACCGAGGCTAATCCCCCCGCCGCCCGCCCCCCATCTGCCATCTACAATCTGCAAGCTGCTATTAGAAGGCTGTGGCCGGTGAGCGGGGCGGTGAGCAGCATCGCGGCGGTGGATGGGCTACGCGGGGTGGCGGTGCTGCTGACGGTCGGCTTTCATCTGCTGTGGCGGTTGCAGATTAACCCCAACACCGACGCGGCCACCGTCAATCTGCTGAACAGCAGCATGGGGGTGTGGAACTTTGGGCTGACCGGGGTGGAACTGTTCTTCGTTCTCAGCGGCTTCCTGCTGTCCATCCCCTACGCGCGGGCAATGCTCGGTCTCGCTCCCTTCCCCAGCACGCGCAAGTTCTTTGTCCGCCGCGCCTTGCGTATCCTACCCGCTTACTGGGCCTCGCTGCTGCTCATCGTCATCTTCCTCGAACCCCGCTTCATCACCGACCCCACCAAGCAGTTCCACCTCTTCTACCACTTCTTCCTCATCCATGATTGGACGTGGGCGACCAACAACAGCATCAACAGCCCCTATTGGACCATGGCGGTGGAGAGCCACTTCTACCTGCTGCTACCGCTGATTGGCGCGGCGATGGTGGTGCTGGCGGGAAGGCAGAAGGTAGAAGGTAGAATTGAGAACGAGAGGGGCGAAAGGGCGGCTCGTGGCCCGCACCCGCCTCCAGCCTCTTCCAGTGGGAGGGGAGTTGAACCACCCCCAGCCCCTCCCGGTGGGAGGGGAGCGAATACGACGATGCGGCGGGCGGGTTGGGGATTGCTGCTGATCATCAGTGCATCGTTCATCTACGACTTGCTGGCGCGATATGTGGGGGAGCGGCGGGTGGAATTGGCATGGCTGTGGGAGCATATCAGCATCGGGCAGGTGTTCATTTACCTGTGCGTGTTCGGGGTGGGGATTGGTTGTAGCTGGCTGTATGTGGCGGCCACCGAGACGGGGCGAGTTGACACCCAGCGACTAGGCGACTGGTGCAAGCTGGCGACGGTGGGTGGGGTAGGGTTGGTGGTGGGCTACGCGCTGGCGGCAGTCGCCGGTTGGGTGTGGCCGAGGGAGTTCGACTGGGCAGTGAACGTCCGTAGCGATGTGGGTAAGCTGTTCTGGCCGTTGCGCGAGTTGGTGGTGGGGCTGGCTTACGGCGGTTTGCTGCTGGGGACGCTGCTGGGCTGGCCTGCGTTGCGTCGCGCCATGTCCGCCCCCGCGATTCGCTTCGTGGGGGTCATCTCCTACAGCCTGTACATCTGGAACGACCCCATCTACGCCCACTTCATCACCCCTCTGGCCGAAAACTTCGGTAACGGCGCAATAGAGGTGTTGGTCTCCTTCCTACTCACGCTGGTGATAACCATCCCCTTCGCCTTCCTGTTCTACCATGTGGTCGAACGTCCCTTCGTCACGGCGCGACGCGCGGCCCACTAGCGCAACCTTACCAAAACCTTACCGTTTTGCCCCCAACCGCGCGATAGAACAGAAGTCATGCCCCTTCTTACCTGAAGGTACTATTCACAAACGGCGGAGGAGGAGTTATAATTGGCGCATCTGATTATCCCCAACGCAGAGGAGCAACAAAGGTGAACATCATTGAGCGGCACACCGTCGCCGAGGCGGAACGTAGCATAGACAAATGGCGGGATGGGCGATGCCCCACCTGCCAAACCCCCAGCCGTCGCCGCTTCTGCTCCGACGAATGCCGCCAAGTGTGGTGGCAGACATATATGGCGTGGCTGCGCGATGAGGGCCGCTGCGAACCCAACCTCGTATCCGCATAATCGCCACCTGTTCACTGCCTGCGCGTACACAAAACCCCGACCAGATGCTGGCCGGGGTTCAGTTTATCTTGTAAATTGCCATGTGCCTAAACTGTAGGATAGATGACTTTGTTAGCGTCTAGCTCGACCGGATACTTAGGTGTAGGCACAGGATACCCATACTCCTGTAGCCCTTCGATGTGGAAGTCAATCGCCTCCCGCATATTGAGCAGGGTTTGCTGCGCGGTTGGGCCGGTAGTAACACACCCCGGCAGGTCGGGTGAATAGGCGGAGTAGTTATCGCCTGCTTTCTCCACGATAACTTGATAGCCCCTGATAATGTTCATCGCTCTAGCACCTCCTCACTAATCTGTGCCTGTTTAATCTCGCTTAGTAAAAACCCCAACCACAAATGGCCGGGGTTCAGTTTATCTTGGGGGTGGCTAACGGGGCTCGAACCCGTAACCTCC
>JBBSEE010000123.1:0-7112 GCA_038239995.1 Chloroflexia bacterium
GCTGGGGGTTGATTGTGGTCGTTGCTGGTGGGGAGATTGCTGCGATTGGCGTTTGCCCCCGCCACCATATCGCCGCCCGCGAGGCTGCTCACCCCGGTGGTGCCTGCGCCCATGCCGGTGTCGGTCATCGCCTTGCCCACCGTGCCGCCCTGTACCGAGCCTTGCCCCATGCCGTCACCCAGTTGACCACCCACCGCGCCGCCACCCGCTGGCCCGCTGTGCATGGTCGCCCCCGGCTCGTTGGGGCCGAGCATCCCGCCGGTGGTGTTGCCTGCGCCGCTGTAGGTCGCCCCGCCATCGCTGCGGTTCAGCCCATCCATGTCCGCGCTGGTGTCGGTATTCGCTCCGCTGCCCATATGGCCTCCTTGTGTTTGCTGCTGCATATCGTATACGCTGCCCATCACCCCGCTGGTGGTGGCATCCTCGTTGTCGCTAAGGTTGTGTCCGCCGTAAGTCTGTGCGTCGCTCAAGCCCTTGTCGGGCTGATTGCCGCCGTATTCGTGGGGCGATACGGTGCGCCCCGCGACATCTACCCCGCCCATCTCCGCGTCCGGTTGGGCGATGTACTGGTCAGTTACCGGCAGATTGTCCTTGTCCGGCATGGCCCTGCTCCTTTCGCTAGGTAGAACTTAGACCTGCGAACCCGCCTCGCCGGTGTCTATGGGGCGGTGGCCGCCGATGAAGCCGGGGGTAGGCGCATCACCATCGTGTCCCGCCTCCAGCACACCTTGCTGCTCGGCCTGCTCCAATGTGCGCCCTTGTGGCCCGGCATCTTGGCGCAGACCCTCGACCGCATCGGCTAGGCTCTCGTGCGCGGGGGCGGCAGCGGCGGTGGTATTGTCCATGGTGCGCTCGTTCAGACCGCGCTGCGCGGTCTCCCGTCCCTGCTCCGCCATCCCCTGATTGCCGACTAGGTTGCCGACCCCCTCCTCGACATGACCAGTTACTTCCTTCGCCCCACCTGCTACTTCGTTGCTGATGTCATCGGCCATTGCTTTTTCCTCTCAATGTGTTGTTGGTTGCTAAAGGTTGCTGCCCCCTCCCACCCCCAACCCCTCCCGGTGGGAGGGGGAGTTTGGGCCTTCCGGTGGTAGGGAGTTTCGGCCTCCTGATTGGGGGCGTATGTAATAATTAGAGCAAGAGCCGCGCCAACCTGTTGGCGCGGCCCTCGGTATTATGCTTTATCCGACTGAGTTAGGTATGCGGTTGCCCGCTTGGTTAGACCGCTCGGCGGCCAGTAAAGGCACGGAGAAGCCAACTCAGGAGCAGGGCACCGACGAAGGCGACTACGATCGTGCCAATGAGGTGGACTGAGTCGTTAGTAGTGTCAGGCCAGACGATGCTCAACAGCCAGCCGAGCAGCAGTGCGCCCACTACCCCCATGATGAGGTCGCCGATGAGGCCGTAACCGCTGCCTTTGGAGACCTGCCCGGCCAGCCAGCCACCGATGATGCCAGCAACTATCCAGCCGATGAGACCTACTGCGAAGTCAAACGCAAGTACCGTCAACATTGTTTTCTCCTTTCAGCTTATCGCTGATTGTATGGTGATACCCCTAGTGAAGCGTTCGCGCACATCCGGTTGATTTGTCTGTGTCTGGCGCGTTTGTGTTCTGTAGTATGTAACGACGTTTGCGAATTACTGTTACGCGCTCTGGCAAATCTTTTTCTTCTTTTATCCCCGGTTTGTACCCTACCCGCTTCTCTCCGTCAGCAGTTACTATATGCAAGAGCCGTGCCACCATGTGCTAAAAAGTGGACGAACTTTATACAAAAAGACCAGATTGCCATTGACGCAATCTGGCCTAGCTCTCAGGGTGGGGGGTTACTTACGGCTCGGCCCGTATAGGCCGCGCATATTGTTGCGGCGGATGCGGAATAGGCCGCGTAGCGAACGGATGATGTCGCGGGGGAACTTCACCTTGCTGCCGCGCTCGTCGTGCCAATGCACCGGCACTTCCTTAATCCGCAGCCCGCGCTTCTGGGCGATGAACAGTATCTCCGCATCGAAGCTCCAATCATCGAGCATCTGGCGGCTGAAGATGTCCTGCGCCGCTGCACGTTGGAAGCTCTTGAACCCGCAAGTCAGGTCGCTGAGGTTCTTAGTCACCAGCCGATTGGTTAGCCATGTGAACACCTTGCCCATCCGCTCGCGCAGCCAAGGTTGGTGTCGCTCTAGCACTGCCCCCTTCATCTTGCGTGAGCCGATGACCACATCGTAGCCCTCATCGAGGAAGGGCCAGAACTTGTCTAGCTCGTCAATCGGGGTGCTGAGGTCGGCATCGCTGAACAAGACTACTTCACCCTTCGCCGCCAGCATCCCCATCCGCACCGCATGGCCCTTGCCGTAGTTGCGGTCGCTCTGCAACACGCGCAGGGTGGGCACCTCGCTGAGGATACCCTGCGCCACCGTGATGCTGCGGTCGCTGCTGCCATCATCCACCAGTACCACTTCGTAGCTATAATCCTGCTTCGCAAAGTAGGCGGCCAATTGGTGCAGGCTCTTGCTGATGCGTTCTTCCTCATTGTACATCGGCAATACGACACTGAGGCGCGGCTGGTCGCTGGTCATAATTTGCTTGTTCGCTCCTTGCTGCTTATTTCACTATCTTTGCCCTAAAGATGAAGGACCAGCAGCCAACGGATTGCAAAAACGGTAAACGGATTAGCTTTGGTCGCGGTGCAAAGATAGTGTTGTTTGTTGCTTGCTGCGACAGCGGGGCTAAGGATAACATAGTGGTGCGTTGATAGTCAAGACTGACAGGAACACTGTAAGGACAGCAACTAAAACATAGATGGATGTGATTGAGCCTTACTCAGTAATCTCAGTATTGTTGGCAAAAGGCCATGGCCGCGCTTCGCGGGCGGCTTGCTCGGCAGCCGCTATCAGTGTCTCAGCGGTGGGCATTTGGCGAACGGTATGCCAAAGCAAGTAGATAATCGCTCTACCTGCGGTGTGGTCACGATATTGGATGAAGCGATAGGGCTTGACGCTGAAGTAAAAATGGCCTGCGGGCATATCTAGTAGCCGACTGCCCTCGCGCCAAGCTGCATCTTCCAAACCTTTAAGCAACGCATCGCGCATCTTACGAGCAGTAGTAGGCCCAAAGTTGGTGAGTGAGTATTCAACTGCCTCAGCAATTGCAAGCAGCACGCTGGCAGGCACCAGCACTAGTAGGCGGTTCAACTGATTTCCTCATCGAGTTGAGGAAAGCGCGATTGGAGGTAGGCGCGTACTTGTTCGGTGCTGTAGAGCGGGCCGGATTGGTCTATCTCTAGCAGATAGGTGTGGTCATCAGGGGTTAGCCCCGGAGTGACCCCCGCAACGGTGCTATCGGCACCCAAGTCGGCACGGGCGGCTTGCTCCAATACCACTACGGCGTAATCGTTGACAGCTTGTTCACCGGCAGCTTGCTCCACCAGCGCAGCCAGTTCATCGGTCAGTTCAAGGGTGAGGGTGGTCATTAGTTTGCTCCTTATCGCTATCGGCGGTATTGGGGTTATTATATCATTTGCTCCCCCTCTTGACAAGGTGTGATATAATGTTCTCTGAGCAGCACTAAGATGTGCGCTACCGCCAACTTCGTTGGCCCGACGCAACATCTTCGGTTTTCTGCGCCCCATTCCCTTGACAATCCGCAAGTTAGTGTGGTATAATCCCTTTCTAGCGCAGTAAAGTTAAGAGTCGGTGTCAGAGTCAGACACAAGAAAGGCCATTAGTGATTTTCGCTTCAACCGCAAGCAAATCGCTCGTGTTGCTATTCTTGTGTCTAAGTGCGTCTAATATGTACTATATTTCAACATTTTAGCTGCGCTTGCCGCCGCCGCGCTCCCAATGCAATGCCGCGTGGGAGTGTCAATATTTAGACCCAGCGCAATGGGGTCCGTGCGGTGACAGCCTGATGCTTGTCTTGACCTTACCTCGGCTGGCAACCTTCGTTGGATGACGAATGGGGGCCGGTCGCCGCGTATTTTATTTTCCCGGCTGTTCAACCTCAAGGAGGCTCGTTTCATGACCACCTCGCCCATCGGCAACCTCACCCGCCCCGATGCGACTGAGCAGACTGTTACCCGCACTATCCTCACCAATGGACATCAGAACCTTACCTACGCTGAACGTACTCGCCTCGCCGAAGGGGCATCCGCCGACACTGGTCGTCACAGCTACGCCCGCATCCCCACCGTGCTGCCGATGCCCAAGCTGATTGATATTCAAATCAAATCTTTCCAAGAGTTCAAGGACTCCGCCCTCCGCGTCCTGCTCGATGAAATCTCTCCCATTCAGGACTTCACCGGCAAGAGCATGGAGCTTTACTTCCTTGACTACCACTTTGGCGAACCGCGCTACGATGAGTTCGAGTGCCGCCAGCGGGACATGACCTATGCTGCTCCCCTCCGCGTCCGCGTCAGCCTCCGTATCAAGGAGACCGGCGAGATTAAGGAGTCGGAAATCTTCATGGGCGACTTCCCGCTGATGACCGAGAACGGTACCTTCGTCATCAATGGGGCCGAGCGGGTAGTGGTCAGCCAGCTAGTGCGTAGCCCCGGCGTGTACTTCACCATGTCCGAAGACCCCGCCAGTGGTCGTCGCCTCTTCTCCGCCAAGCTCATCCCCAATCGCGGGGCGTGGCTGGAGTTTGAGACCTCGAACAAGGACATCCTCAGCGTCAAGGTTGACCGCAAGCGCAAGATTCCGGTCACGGTGTTGCTCCGCGCCATCGGCTACGGCACCGACGAGAAGCTGCTGGAAATGTTCTCCGATGTGGATACCAACCCCGACCACCACTTCATCCAATCTACTATAGATAAGGACCCGGTGAAGACCACCGAGTCGCCCACCTTCCGCCAAGTGCGCGAGCAGATTGAGAAGGAAGTGCAGCGTTTCGAGGTGGAGACCAAGAACGCGATGGAGAAGGCGGGCGAGTGGGATGCCGAGGAGTTCAAGTCCCGCGTCGCCACCAAGCGGGCCGAGCTAGAGGAGCGGATTGACAAGCGGGCCACCGAGGAAGCGGTCATCGAACTTTACCGCCGCCTCCGCCCCGGCGACCCCCCCACGCTGGACAACGCCACCGGCCTGCTCAACGCGATGCTGTTCAACCCCCGTCGCTACGACCTCGCCAAGGTGGGCCGCTACAAGCTGAACAAGCGGCTAGGCCTCGATGGGCAGATTGACCTCGAAACCCGCACCCTGACCAAGCAAGATTTGGTCGAAATCGTCAAGACCATGATTCGGCTGAACAACGGTATCGGCCACAAGGATGATATTGACCACCTCGGCAACCGTCGGGTTCGCACCGTAGGCGAGTTGATACAGAGCCAGTTCCGCATCGGCCTGCTTCGCATGGAGCGGGTGATTAAGGAGCGGATGTCCATCCAAGACCCCGAAACCGTCGCCCCCAACACGCTCATCAATATCCGCCCCGTGGTGGCAGCGATGCGCGAGTTCTTCGGCGGCAGCCAGTTGTCCCAGTTTATGGACCAGCAGAACCCGCTGGCGGAATTGACCCACAAGCGTCGCCTCAGTGCCCTCGGCCCGGGCGGCCTCAGCCGTGACCGCGCGGGCTTCGATGTGCGTGACGTTCATCACAGCCACTATGGGCGCATCTGCCCCATCGAAACGCCGGAAGGCCCGAACATCGGGCTAATCGGTAACCTTGCCACCTACGCGCAGGTCAACGAGTACGGCTTCATCGAAACCCCTTACCGCAAGGTAGCTAACGAGGTGGAGAACCGCGCCGAGGCCCTCGTCAACCATACCCTGCGCGAGGATGTGGTCAACCCTAAGAACGGCCAGATTATCGCCAAATCGGGCAGCTTCATCACCGAGCCGGTGGCCCAAGCGATTGCCAAGACCAAGATTAGCAAGGTGCAGGTGCGCCCCTACGTTACCACCGAGGTGGAATATATGAGCGCGGACCGCGAGGACGAGTTTGTCATCGCCCAAGCCAACGCTGTGCTAGACGAATACGGTCAGTTCGTCAGCGACCGCGTGGAGGTGCGCTTCGGTGAAGACCCCCTCTACGAAACGATTGACAAAGTGGACTATATGGACGTTTCGCCTAAGCAAGTGGTCAGCGTGGCCTCGTCGCTCATCCCCTTCCTCGAACACGACGATGCCAATCGCGCCCTGATGGGGGCGAATATGCAACGCCAAGCCGTACCCCTGCTACAACCGGAAGCCCCGATTATCGGCACTGGCATGGAGGCGCAGGCGGCGCGGGATAGCGGCCAAGTGGTGGTCGCTAAGGAAGATGGCAGCGTCCTCAGCGTGGACGCGACCACAATTGTGATTCGCAACAAGTACACCGGCGAGGAACACACCTACCGGATGCACAAGTTTGTGCGCTCCAACCAAGATACCTGCATCAACCAGCGGCCCATCGTCACGCGCGGGCAGGAGGTGGAGGCGGGGCAGGTCATCGCCGACAGCAGCAGCACCGACAATGGCGAACTGGCCCTCGGTCGCAACATCCTCGTCGCCTTTATGCCCTGGGAGGGTGGCAACTTTGAGGATGCTATTCTGCTCAGTGAGCGGCTGGTGCGCGAGGACGTGTTCACCAACATCCACATCGAGAAGCATGAGGTCGAAGCCCGCGACACCAAGCTCGGCCCCGAAGAGATTACCCGCGACATCCCCAATGTGGGCGAGGATAGCCTGAAGGATTTGGACGAGCGGGGTATCATCTACGTGGGCGCAGAGGTAGTCCCCAACGACATCCTTGTGGGCAAGATTACCCCCAAGGGCGAGACCGAACTGACCGCCGAGGAACGCCTGCTTCGCGCCATATTTGGCGAGAAGGCCCGCGAGGTGAAGGATACCAGCCTGCGCGTGCCGCACGGCGTGTACGGTAAGGTGATTGACGTGGCGGTGTTCAGCCGCGAGAGTGGCGACGAACTACCCGCCGGGGTCAACCAGATGGTGCGTATCACCATCGCCAAGAAGCGCAAGATTTCGGTCGGCGACAAGATGGCGGGACGACACGGCAACAAGGGCGTGGTCAGCCGCGTGCTGAAGGAAGAAGATATGCCCTACCTGCCGGACGGTACGCCGGTGGACATTATCCTCAACCCGCTGGGTGTGCCGCACCGCATGAACATCGGGCAGATCATGGA
>JBBSEE010000124.1:0-7084 GCA_038239995.1 Chloroflexia bacterium
GCGGTGTAATCGCTCAAACTGCCGCTTTCAGCGGCGTAGATGATACTGCGCGACGCGCTGATTAGCACTGGCCCGCCGCCATTTGCCAGCATCGTGGCCGCCACATCACCTCCTTGCGTGCCTACACCGGGGATGAGAATGGGCAATTCCGGCGCGATGGCCCGCACTGCTGCTAGCTCGGCGGGATAAGTTGCCCCCACCACCAACCCCACTGCGCCGCTGCCGCCATCCCAGTCGCGGGCAAGGGCGGCGACCCGTTGGTAGAGCGGCATGCGGCGGTCTTGATATTCGACGGTGAGGTTCTGCAAATCGGCCCCGCCGGGGTTGGAGGTGCGACACAGCACCAAGATACCCTGCCCCCGCGCCGCGTAGGTGAGGAAGGGGGCGATGCTGTCGCCGCCGAGGTAGGGGTTGACCGTGACCGCGTGGCAGCCCAGTCGCTCGAACACCGCGACGGCGTAGGCGGCAGCGGTGTTGCCGATGTCCCCGCGCTTGGCATCGCCGATGATGATGTGGCTGGACGGGATGGCGGCAATCGTCTCGCGCAACGCCTCCCAACCGTCTGCCCCCAACGCCTCGTAAAAGGCAAAGTTGGGCTTGAAGGCGGCGGCATAGGGGGCAGTCGCGGCGATTATCTCGCGGTTGAAGCTGACCACCGCCTCGGCGGGAGGCAGGTCGCGCAACTCCGCCGGTAGACGCGACAGGTCGGGGTCGAGGCCGACGCAGACCACGCTGCGCTGGCGGGCCACGCTCTCTTGCAATCTGGAACTGAAACTGTCACTCATCAGAAGGTCGCACCTCGTCAATCGGTAAGTTGGACAGGGCGTATGCGATTCGCCCCTACACCAACAGTCACACATCCACCCCAACTGCGTAACCCCTAACTCGGTAGCGCGGAAGGTTAACTCATGCCCCCACCTGCACCCCCCACTATTATACCGCCTATTAGCCTACGCCTTCAACCGCAAGGGTGGGATGCGATAGAAAGATGAAGTAGTAACTTGCATCGGCAATTAGATAGTGCTAAAATATACCCTAAGCAAAGCAAGACGGGCATCATATACTGGGGTTAGCATCATGCTTCTGGAAGCGAGGTTGCGCCCCCACGACCCAAACCTGACCACCGCCTTTGTAAGCCTCCTATCCCCCAGAGGTGAGGCAAGGAAGTGTGGTCGGGTTTTTCGTCTGCTGTTGCGCGACGGCGGTTGGCAAACCGCCCCCAGTTTATTTAATGGTAGGGGATATAGCAAGAGAAAGGAAGCAGAATGAAGAAGTTTATACCCATCGTCAGCATCGTGATGTTGGTCGGGCTGTTGCTTGGCAGCGTGAGCATGAACAGTGCCGCCGCCCAGCCGGGCAACACGAGCAAGCAGCCAAGTGTGGCCCAGCCTGCCGCGAACGGCAGCAGCACCAAGCCGAGCAACCTGATACTCGACGGCAAGGGCGCGAAGCCATACCAGCCCAGCGGCACGATTGACCATCGCACCCAACCGCTGCCCGGCAGCCCTAACCCGCCCGCGGTCTTCACCAACTATCGCGCGGTCAACGACGACAACAGCATCTGCAACACCAGCCACACCAACTGTTCGCAGCATGAGCCGCATATCGCGGTCAACCCCACCAACCCCAACAATGTGGTGGCGGCGAGCAAGGACTGGCGACCAGAGGACGGCAACGCCAAGCATATTTGGATTTACACCACCACCGACGGGGGGGCCAGTTGGCTGAACCAGCCCATCACCTACCCGGTTGGCACCACTGTGTTCCACTCTAGTGACGTAATCGTGCAGTGGAACGATACCGGCAGCATCGTTTACGTCAACCCGCTGGTCTACGACTCCAACAACCTCGGCAACTATGTGACCAAGAGTACCGATGGCGGCATCACGTGGAATACCGCAGTGCGCGTAGACAGCGGTAACGACGACAAGAACTGGATGATTGTGGACAATCACCCCGCCAGCCCCTACTATGGCCGCGTCTACGTCTGCTGGTGGCTGACCACCGGCTCACAAGATTATTGTTCGCACTCGTCCGACCAAGGAGCGACATGGTCCGCGCCCGCGCTGTGGGGCAATATCGCACAAGGGTTCGTCTACCCCGTAGTGCAGCCAGATGGCACCCTCGACGTAGTCTATAACAACGATCCCGTAATTCAGATGGTGCGCTCCACCGATGGCGGAACTACCTTCGGCTCCCCGATTACCGTCGCCAGCATCGTCGGCGTATACGGCAATCGCGGGGGGCGCAGTTGGCGGGTGAACAGTATGCAAGCCGCCGCGACCGGGCCAGAGGGCAACATCTACGTCACGTGGCTGGACGACCGCAATGAGGGCACGCGCGGCTGGGACATCTATCTCACCCGCAGCACCAACAACGGCGCAACATGGAGTGCCCCGATGATGGTGAACGACGACCCCGTAGCAGTGCGCGACCAGTTCGAGCCAGCGATTAACGTCGCCCCCAATGGCCGCGTAGATGTGGTGTTCATGGATATGCGGAACGACCCCGCCAATACCCTCTCCGACTTGTACTACACCTCCAGCACCGACGGCGGCCTCACCTTCGCGGCTAACCAGCGGGTTACTGATGTCAACTTCAATCTGAGCAACGGTATCCCTAGCGATTCTAACGGTTGCGCGGGCGACTATCTGGGTGTCTCCTCCACCAACACCGACGTGTGGCCGGTATGGACCGATACCCGCAACTCGGACGGACATGGCAGCAACGCGCAGGACGTATACGTGGGCCATCTGCACATCAATGTCGGCACCCCCACCAACACTCCCACCGGCACGCCCGCCACCAACACCCCGACCATGACACCGACCCAAACCCCAACCACTGCGCCGCCGACCAACACGCCAACCGTCACCCCCAGCCCCACCCCCACGGCCACCCCCTGCCCCTCTAGCTGGGCGGACGATGCGGCCCTACCCTATGCGGTAGCAGGGGCAGCGGTGACTACGCTGGATGGCTACATCTACGAGGCGGGCGGTACTGGCAATTCGGGTATCATGAACAATGTGGCTAGATACAACGGCAGCGGTAGTTGGCAAGCAGTCGCCAACTTGCCAATTGCTAACAGCGACGCAGTGGCAGTCAGCGATGGCGCGAGGCTCTACGTCATCGGCGGCTTCGATAGCAGCGGCCACGCCATCAACAATGTGCAGATTTACAACCCCGCCACCAACTCGTGGAGCGCAGGCACCCCGATGCCGACTAGCAGCGGCGGCGCGGCTGGTATGTACATCAACCATATCGTCTACGTATTCGGCGGTTGCCCCGACGGTGGCTGCTCACACCCGCTTAACAACGTGCAGATTTATGACACTGGCACCGGCGGCTGGACGCATGGGGTGAACATCCCCGACGGCTTCGGCTACGGAATGTCGGCCTACACCGGCGACGCGCTGGTGGTGCTGACTGGCGGCATCGACTCCAGCGGGCACGCTACCAGCTACTCCTACGGCTACGACTACTCCGACGACCGCTGGTCCAACTCCCATCATGGCCTCGGCGACGAGGCGGTGGGCGACCTACCAGAGAGTTGGTGGGGCGGGTCGGCAGCTAACCTCGACGGCCAACTGTTCGTCTTCGGCGGAGTAAACGGCGACAATAGCGCGGCCAGCAGCAAGTCTATCTACTACGAGCCGGAGACCCAACGCTGGACTTACGCCCCCAATCTGCACACCGCTACCTATCGCGCAGGCGGGGCGGAACTGAACGGCAAGCTATACATCATCGGCGGCAGCACCACTATCGGCACGCTCACCCCCAACAATCGGGTCGAACGCTACAACCCGCCCGCCTGCACCCCGACCTTGACCCCGACGGCGACTCAAACTCCCGTCCTCACCTTCACCCCAACCACGACCCCCACCGATTGCCCCAACCCGTTCGTGGACATCAACGGCAATACCTTCTACTTCGCTATCCACTACTTGTATTGCCGGGGGGTGGTCAATGGCATTGATGGGACGCACTTCTCGCCCAGCAGCACGGCCACGCGCGGCCAGTTCAGTAAGGCGGTGGTGCTAGGCTTCGGCATCGCACCATACACCCCGACGGGTGCGCCCGACTTCACCGATGTGCAACCCGCCTACTTCGCCTTCGCTTACATCGAGGCGGGCTTCCACGCCGGTATCCTCAACGGCTTCACGCAGGCCCAGTGCCAAGCGGCGGGCGCAGTCTACCCTTGCTATCTGCCCAACCTTGCGATCACGCGCGGGCAGGTGACTAAGCTGGTAGTTGGTGCGGCGCATTACGCGCTAGTCACGCCAGTAGGTGGTGGTCAGACCTACAGCGACGTGCCACCCTCCAACGTCTTCTACCTGTACATCGAGACCGCCCACTACAAGAACGTGGTCAACGGCTTCCCCGACGGCACCTTCCGGCCCAACACCAACATCCAGCGCGACCAGATGTGCCAAATCGTCTACAAGGGCGTAACCACCCCGTGAAAAAGGTAGAAGGTGGAATCTAGAATCAAGCATGAGGGCGTATCTTCGTTGATGCGCCCTCATCTTTATCCACCAATTATTATTCACAATCATAACTCAAAACTCATAACTCATAACTCAAAACTTCCTTACCCCCAACCCTTGCGCCGCGCTGATTGTAACTGGACTGGGGGCAATTGCGTTGTAAAGATGGGCACTTTTGTCTTGACCAACCAACAAGGATGGGGTAATATTCAGATATGGATAAACGTAGTGTGGGGAAGATTGCCACCGCTCTGCTAGCGGTGGCCTTGCTATGGGGTTCGCTGGGTGACGCGCAGGCGGCGCGGGGGTATCAGGCATCACCCGCCGAACCGACGACGGCGGCGGATACGCGCCTTGCTACATACTTTGTCGAGACCGGCCACAACCTCGCGCTGGGTTTCCGCGACTATTGGCAGGGGCATGGCGGGCAGGCGGCCTTTGGGCTGCCCATCACCGAGGAGTTCCGTCAGACCAATGCGGCGGACGGGAACGAATACACTGTGCAATACTTCGAGCGGGCGCGGTTCGAGTACCACCCCGAAATCAGCGACCCCCAATATCAGGTCAGCCTCGGCTTCTTGGGGCGGGAGGCGGCGGCGCAGGCCGCAGTGAACACCGACCCGGCTCCGATAGCAGCGGGGGCGAGCTACTTCCGCACCACCGGCCACAACCTCGGCGGCGCGTTCCTCAGCTACTGGCGGCTGAATGGCGGGCTGAACCGCTTCGGCTATCCGATAAGCGAGGAGCAGCGGGACGGACCGGGCCGCGCGACCCAATACTTCGAGCGGGCCGAGTTCGTCTACTACCCCGAACTGGCAGTCACCGGCGATGATGTGCAGATGATGCCGTTGGGTTACGATGCACTGGTGGGCAGCGGGATGGCGACCCCTAGCGGCGAACTGGTGCAGATGTGGCCGCCCACCCTCGCGCAGGGGCGCACCATGATGGTGCGGGTGGGCGCAGCCGCGGGAGCGACAATTGGCGGTAGCTATGATGGGCGCGACCTGCTCTGGCAGCGCGACGACAACCCCCCCTATCCCGGTTACTGGACGCTAATTAGCGCGGCGGCGTTGGGCGGGCTGGGCAATCATCACCTCGCCTTCAAGATAACTGAAAGCGATGGCACGGTGCGTCAATTCAGCCGCAACATCAGCGTCTACGCATGGAAGTTTCCGGTGCAGAACCTCGACCTCAATCCGGAGATGAGCGGCCTGCTCAGTCCCGAACTAGAGGCCAAGGAGCAGGCGGCGATGGATGCGGCGATGGACGATACTGAACCGCAACAGCTGTGGAACGGCGCGTTTCTCACCCCGCTGAAGCAATACGTGGTGACGACCCAATTTGGGCAGCGGCGCGGCTACAATGGCGGGCCGGTCTCCACCTATCATACGGGGATTGACATGGCCGCACCGCAGGGGAGCATCGTCGCCGCCGCCGCCAACGGGCGGGTGGTGTTCGCAGGCACGCTACCGGAGCGGGGCAACTGCATCATCCTCGACCATGGCATGGGGGTGCATAGCGTCTACGCCCACCTATCCTTGCTGGCGGTGAAGTACGGCGCGAACGTAACGCAGGGTCAACTAATCGGGCGGGTGGGCAGCACCGGCTTCAGCACCGGCCCCCACCTCCACTGGGAGGTACGGCTCGGCCACACGCCGGTTGACCCCAATGAGTGGGTGAATGGAGTGTGGCCGCAGGTGGGCGAATGATGTCTCAGGTGGGCTAGGTGGTCAACTGACGGCGGTGTAAATCGGATTTGACAAGCCTGTTATTCATATGATAAACTGCATATTGGTGTGTGCGGTAGCAGTGGGCGGTCAATTATGTGCGCCACACCAACCCTTGTTTATTATCCCCGCAAAGTCAAGAGGATGGTTTAATGTATAACCCGCAGAACCCGCTCGTGGTGCAGAGCGATAAATCGCTGCTGCTAGAAGTGGATAACCTGCTGTACACCGAGGCCCGCGATTATCTCGCCCGCTTCGCCGAATTGGAGAAGTCGCCGGAACACATCCACACCTACCGTATCACCCCCCTATCGCTATGGAACGCCGCCGCCGCTGGTGAGAGCGCGGCCCAGATTATCGAGGTGCTGAACCGCTTCAGCAAGTTCGACATCCCCAGCAACATCGCGGTGGATATACAGGACTATATCTCCCGCTTCGGGCGGGTCAAGTTGCTGAAGGATGACGAGGGGCGGCTGGTGCTGAAGTCGGAAGACCGAATGCTGATTACCGAAATCAGCCTGCACAAACGGATGCTCCCCTACATCCTAGAGCAACTGGACAGCTACACCCTCAGCGTAGACCCCGCCAAGCGCGGCCATATCAAGCAGGCGTTGTTGGGCTTCGGCTATCCGGCGGAAGACCTTGCTGGTTATGTGGATGGTGCGCCCCTTGCCCTTACCCTTGCTGAGTTCACCGCCGAGGGCAAGCCCTTCGGTCTGCGCCAGTATCAGCAGAATGCGGTGGACATCTTCTACGCCAGTGGTTCGTCGCGGGGCGGCAGTGGGGTAATCGTGCTACCCTGCGGCGCGGGCAAGACCATCGTGGGGATTGGCGCAATCGAGCGGCTGCAAACCCAGACCCTCATCCTCA
>JBBSEE010000125.1:0-7028 GCA_038239995.1 Chloroflexia bacterium
CTGGTACAATTCCGGGCTGCCGTCGGGCGACTCGGCAATCGGGGTATAGTTGGGCAGCGGGTCGAGGCCATCGCGCTCCATGCGTTCGCTGTAGAACTCTAGCTTGCCGCTGGGGGTGGGGAAGCCGCCTTGCGCGAAGGGAGCGAAAGGGCGGGGGGTGCGGATGCGCTGGGGGCCTTCCTTCAGCTTGTCCCATGTGATGCCCTCCATCTGCGCCCCGCCTGCGGACAAGGCTTGCTCGATAATCGCCCGCTCGTCATCGTCGAACGCGGCCTCGGTGTAGCCCATCCCCTTCGCTAGCAGGCGGAACACTTCGATGTTCGGCTTGCTCTCGCCCACCGGCGTAATGGCCGGTTCGCTCAGTTGCACGTAGAGGTGGCCGTAAGCCTTGTACAGGTCGGTATGCTCGAAGCTGGTGGTCGCCGGTATCACGATGTCGGCATAATCAGTGGTGTCGGTCCACAGTTGCTCGTGGACGGCCACGAACAGGTCGGCGCGGCGCAACCCGGCCAGCACCTTGTTCTGGTCGGGGGTGACGCTGGCGGGGTTGCAATTGTACACGTACAGGGCTTTGACCGGCGGGTTGGTGTCCTCGGCCAATGCCTCACCCAGCAGGTTCATGTTGATGGTGCGGGGGTGATGACCTGCGGGTATCAGGTCGGGCCGCTCCACGGCGTTCCAGTTGATTTTGACGAAATGGCCGGTACTGAGCAGAGTGCCGCCCCCGGCATAACGCCAATGCCCCACCAGCCCGGCCAGCATATAGGCGCAGCGTACCGCCATCCCGCCGTTGGTGTGCCGCTGCATCCCATAGCCGAGCCGAATCGCGGCAGGCTTGGCCGCCGCATAGGCGCGGGCTAGTTCGCTAATCACCGCTGCGTCAATGCCGGTAATCTGAGCGGCCCGCGCTGGCGGATACTCTTGCACTCGCTGACGCAACTGCTCAAAGCCATGCGTGTAGTTCGCCACGTAGTCGGTATCGTACAACCCCTCATTGATAATTACGTGCATCATGCCGAGGGCGAAGGCGGCATCGGTGCCGGGACGGAGCATAATCACTTGGTCGGCAAGGCTGGCGGTGCGGCTGCGATGGGGGTCAATCAGCACCACCCGCGCCCCGCGCCGCTGCGCCTCCTTGATGAAGGGGATGGAGTGGGGGTGGGTGGAGGCCATATTCGCCCCCCAGATAATCACCATCTCCGCCTTAGTCACCTCTTCGGGGTCGTAGCCGAAGTTGCCACCAATCGTGTACTTCATCGCCGCCTCGCCCGCCGATGAGCAGATAGTGCGGTCGAGTAGGCTGGCCCCCATGCGGTGGAACAGGCGATGGTCCATGCTGCCATAATTGACGATGCCCATAGTGCCCGCATAGCTGTAGGGCAGCACCGCCTCCGGCCCATGCGCGGCAATCACCCGCTGGAAGTTGGCGACAATCGTGGCAATCGCCTCATCCCACGTGATGCGCTCGAACTCACTGCCCGGCCCTTTGGGGCTGCCCGGCTTGCGGCGCATCGGGTACAGCACGCGGTCGGGGCTGTAGATGCGCTCGTAGTAGCGATTGGTCTTCGCGCACAAGAACCCCTGCGTCAGCGGATGCTCAGGGTCGCCGCCCACGCGCACCACGCGGCCATCCTCGACATAGGCGAGCATTGAACAGGTGTCAGGGCAATCATGGGGGCAGACTACCTTGTGGACAGTCTGGGTGAGGGGGATTATCGGTCGGGTGGTGGTTGCGGTCATATCGGTTATCCTTAGCTACTACCTCTACAATTGAAGGTGGTGACGACAAGCCAACGGATTGGAAAAACGGATAAACGGATTGGGCCTAACCGCAGGGCAATGTTGACGGTTACAATGGGTATAGATGGCACTTCGCCAAGGCGGGCCACTGCCCGCCCTACGGCTGCCTAATCCGTTGGCTGCCTTTTGTGCTTACACTGCCGATATTGTACCATTCCAGCACCCTCTTGTCCATGTCCCTGCTGTCCCCCTTTGCCAAAATCCCCCCGCTTGCGTTATAATGGCGCAACCAGATTTGGCCGCAATAGCAACGCCGCTGTGCTTCCCACCCAGTCGCCTACGGGCCAGTGGGTGGCGGCAGCATCGGCACACACACATCCAACGCTTTCGCTAGAGGAGGGTTTTCGACTCAATGAAGAGCTATAGAACCGAGCAATTGCGTAACGTGGGCCTGTTTTCGCACAGCGGGGCGGGCAAAACCACCTTGACCGAGGCGATATTGTTCAACGCCAAGCTCATCAGCCGCGTGGGGCGGGTGGACGAAGGCAACACCGTGTCCGACTACGACCCCGACGAGGTGAAGCGGCGCAGCAGCGTGAACATCAGCCTTGCCCCGCTGGAGTGGAAGGATTGCAAGATTAACCTGCTCGATACCCCCGGCTATGCCGATTTCGTGGGCGAGGCCAAGGCCGCGATAAGGGTGGTAGACGCGGCCATTTTGGTGGTAGACGCGGTGGGCGGGGTCGAAGTGGGCACCGAGCAGTCGTGGAAGTTCTCCCGCGAACGCGACCTGCCCACCCTCGTGTACGTGAACAAGATGGACCGCGAGAACGCCAACTTCGACCAAGTGGTCAACCAGTTGCAGGCCAAGTTTGGTCGCCAAGTGGTGCCCGTGCAGATACCGATTGGCAGCAGCCAAGCCTTTCGCGGGGTGGTGGACATTTGGCACATGAAGGCGTATCTGTGGGCGGCCAGCACCGGACGGGCGGGTGACGGCAAGTTCGAGGAAGCACCCATCCCCGCCGATTTGCAGGCGCAGGCCACCGAATGGCGCGAGCAACTGGTGGAGCGCATCGCCGAGTCCAGCGATGACTTGACCATGAAGTACCTAGAGGGTGAGGAGATTACCGATGACGAAATCCTCCACGCCCTACACGATGGCACTAAGGATTGCAAGCTGATACCGCTGCTGTGTGGCGCGGGCCTGAGCAACATCGGGATGCAGCCGCTACTCGACGCAATTGTCTCCTACTTGCCCGCTCCGAACGAGACTGGGCCAGTGGCTGCCACCAACTCCGCCAACGGCCAAAGCGTGACCCTGAACTGGCAGGCGGACGGCCCCCTCGCCGCGCTGGTGTTCAAGACTATCTCCGACCCCTACGTGGGGCGGATGAGCTACGTGCGGGTCTACTCCGGTACGTTGCACTCCGACCAGACGGTGACGAACGCCAACCGTGGCAAGGATGAGCGGGTGGGCCAGCTTCACTTTATGCGCGGCAAGGAGCAGGAGAACGTGCAGGAGGTGTACCCCGGCGACATCGTGGTCATCAACAAGCTACAGGAGAGTGGCACCGGCGACACCCTCTGCGCCCAAGGTCAGCCGCTCACGCTGGAAGGTGTCACTTACCCCCACACCCTCTACTCGGCCACGATTTCGCCGCGCACCAAGGCGGACATGGACAAGATGAGCAACGCCATTCATCGCATCACCGAGGAAGACCCCACCATTCAAGTCAGCCGCGACCCCCAGACTGGCGAGACGATTCTGAGCGGGATGGGCGACAGCCACATTACGATTATCGCCGAACGATTGCAGCGCAAGTTCGGGGTGGCGGTGGATGTCAGCCTGCCGCGCGTGCCCTATCGCGAGACGATTAAGAGCAAGGTAGGCCACGCGGAGTACAAGCACAAGAAGCAAACCGGCGGACACGGGCAGTACGGCCATGTGGTGCTAGAGCTTGAGCCGCTGCACGAGGGGCAGGACTTCGAGTTCACCGAGCGGGTGGTGGGCGGCTCAGTGCCGCGCAACTTCTACCCCGCGGTGGAAAAGGGGGTACACGAGGCATTGGGCGAGGGGGTGCTGGCGGGCTACCCCGTCACTGGCGTGCGCGTGACCCTGATTGACGGCAGCTTCCACCCAGTAGATAGCTCGGAAATGGCCTTCAAGATTGCCGCCAACCAAGCTTTCAAGAAGGGGGTGATGGAAGGCAAGCCGATACTGCTGGAGCCGGTCTACGAGATGGAGATTAGCGTGCCGGACAACTACGCCGGTGACGTGATGAGCGACCTGAACACCAAGCGGGCGCGAGTACACGGCATGAACCCCGACGGCACCGGCAGCACGGTGATTACCGCCGCCGCGCCGCTGGCCGAGGTGCAGAGCTACTCCGCCGACCTCCGCAGCCTAACGCAGGGGCGCGGCACCTACACCATGCACTTCGACCGCTACGAGGAAGCCCCCAGCCACGTTACCGCCAAAGTAGTCGAGGCCCACAAGGCGGCGGTGGCGGCGGCGGAACACTAAACAAATGATCCCCTCGCCCCACCGGGGGAGAGGGTTAGGGAGAGGGTCGTTGCAGCGCCTCAATGCCCACCATCAGCCACCAAAGCAACCAAACGATCCCCTCGCCCCACCGGGGGAGAGGGTTAGGGAGAGGGAGCAGCTATGAACGAAGAAGAACGCGACATCTACAGGCGAAACCTGGAGTACGCCAAGCAAATGCGCTCCAATCCCACCCCGGCTGAAGCTACCCTCTGGTATCATCTACGCGCTGGGAGGTCGGGGTACAAGTTTCGCCGCCAGCAGCGCATTGGCACTTACATCGTTGATTTCTACTGCCCGCGCTCCTGGCTAATCATCGAGCTTGACGGCGATTCGCACGCTGACCAGGTGGAATACGATGCGGTGCGAACCGATTGGCTGCAACGAGAAGGATACAAGGTTATTCGCTTCACCAACACTGAGGTGCGCTATCAACTGAGCGCGGTGCTGGAAACCGTCCAGCAGGAGTGCCAGGCGCGAGATGGGATACGCTTCAACCACCCCTCTCCCTAGCCCTCTCCCCCGGCGGGGCGAGGGGATCTTGGGCGGCTTACGTTGCTGGCGATGGGCATTGAGGCGCGGCAACGGCCCCTCTCCCTAGCCCTCTCCCCCGGCGGGGCGAGGGGATCGCTGGTTGGCTGGGATTGCTTTCGATAAGCATTGATGCACGGTAAAGGGCCGCAACTTGCAGCGTGATGCGCGGGTGGCTATCAGTGTGGACGACCACAATCCCCCTTACGCCTTCGTGCTAATCGAGGGGCGGGCCGAATTGACCCACGATGACCCCGACCTGCTGCATTGGGCCACCGTCATCGCGCGGCGATATATGGGCGACGTGCTAGCCGAGCAATATGGCAAGCGCAACGCCGTCCCCAGCGAGATGCTGGTGCGGGTCAAGCCCACCAAGATAATCGCGCGGAAGGGCATCAGCGACTGATACCCATCCTTACTTCAACCCATTGCCAATCCCGAACCCGAAGATGAGCAGCAGGCTAACGCTAATCAGCACCAGCAGCGAACCCACCACTGCCGCCGCGACTGGCAGACCCACCTTACGTACCGCGCGAATGTCCACCCCCAGCCCCAGCGCGGCCATCGCCCCAATCGTCAGCCAGCCGCTTACCGCCCTGAGCGCATCGCCGAGCGGGGCGGGCAGCAGGCCGAGGCTACGCAGCGCGGCCATCACCACGAACCCGATGATGAACCACGGCACGAAGCGGGTGAGCGAGAAGCCGACTGCGGTTTCGCCCTTGCGTTCACGCAGGCTGAAGAAGATAACCACCGGCCCCAGCATCAGCACTCGCACCAGCTTGACCAGTGTGCCAATCTGCCCGCTAATCGCGCTGACCGAGAACGTCGCAGCCAGCACCTGCGGCACGGCGTAAACGCTCATCCCCGCCAGCACGCCATACTGATAGTAGCTGAGGCCGAACAGGGCGATAGTGAGCGGCAGCAGCAGCACCACCACCACCCCCAGCACCGCGGTAAGGGCAATCGCGCTGGCAACCTCGGTCGCGCTGGCCCCAATCACCGGCGCGAGAGCGGCAATCGCCGAGTTGCCGCAAATCGAGTTGCCCACCGCCACCAGCGCGGCCAGCTTGGGGTTGAGGCCAATCGCGCGGCCAATCAGCAGGCTGGCGATAATCCCAATCACCACCAGCAGCACGATGGCTAGCAGCAGCCCCGGCCCCGCCTTCAGCAGGGTGGGCAAGTCCACCCCCGCCCCCAGCAGCACGATGGCGAACTCCAGCACCTGCTTGGCGGTGAAGCTCACCCCCGCGCCGAAGCGGGGCGGCAGGCCGATGAGAGTGCGCCACAGCATCCCCAGCAGGATGGCGATGACCAGCCCCTCGATAATGGGATGACCAATCGCCGCCTCTTCCGCCGCCTGCAAGCCCCATGCGGCCACCGCCAGCCCCGCCGCCAGCCCTACCCCCGGCCCCAGCCGCGCCACCTGTTCGCCAATTGGATTGGTGGATACGCGAACCTGCTCTTGCTTCATCCCCGCTCCTTACTTCATCGAATAAAGTAGCTGCGGGGCAAGGATACCAATTTTGGGCGGCAAATACAACTTGGGGGATAAAGCGGAAGGGCGCGATCAATCCGCGCCCCTACGTGATAGATGCAAGTAGATTGGGTGGATGGGGATTAGGCAGCTACCGCCACTGGGTCGCCCATCGCTACCACCTTCAGCCCATCGGGGGCGGGGACGAGGAAGATTTGCCCGAAGGGGCGGTCCATGATGGGGGCAAGCTCTATCCCCTTGCCGCTAATCGCCGCGTACATTGCCTGAATGTCGTCGGTCTTGACGTAAATCTCAATCTCCCCCGCCTTATCCCGCGCGTCGTTGGGCAGCATCAAGCCGAAGTCAATCCCGCCCTTGCCCTTCATCTGGCGGAAGCCGGGGCCGTCGCCCTCGACGAAATGCTCGAACCCAAGCACGTTGGTGAAATAATCGGTGGCGGCATCGAGGTCGGACACGTAAATCACCACGAAATCGAACGCTGGTGTCTGCACGGTAAACTCTCCTTTGCTTTGCTCTGGTGGTTGCCAGAGGGTGTGGGTTTGTTTGTTCGCCTTACACCAGTATTATAGGGGAGGCTAGTGACAGCATTATGTCAGCAGCGATACGGGATTTTGGCAATTCTGCAAAATTGCCGCCGCTTCCTCGGCAATGCGGCGGCGCAGCGATTGGGGCTGCAACACCAGCGCGTGACGACCCCAGCCCAGTAGCCATTGCACCAAA
>JBBSEE010000126.1:0-7016 GCA_038239995.1 Chloroflexia bacterium
ATACACGACGGCCCCGCCCAATTGCTCAGTCACCTTGCGATGAGCCTCGACCATTGTGAGCAACTGCTGCGCCAACACCCCAAGAGCGTACCCGCCGAGCTATCCCGCCTGCGTAGCAATGCCCGCGAGGGGTTGCGCGAGATTCGCCGCTTCATCTTCAACCTCCGTCCTCCCAGCCTCAGCGAGGCGGGACTGGTGCCCACCCTGCAACGCTTCATCGCCGATTTCCGCGAACAGTCCGGCCTCGATGTGCAGGTCAACGCCATCGAACCCGGCCGCCTCAGCCCCGATACCGAGCTAGCCGTGTTCCGTATCGTGCAGGAGGGGCTACGCAACGTGCAGAAGCACGCCGAGGCCGCCCATATCGTGGTAGACCTCTCCCGCCAGCCAGACGGTAATGTGCTGCTGACAATTAAAGATGACGGCAAGGGCTTCGATGCGGCCATCCGTACCAGCGGAGCGGGGCTAGTGAGTATGAGGGAGCGGGCCGAGCTAATCGGCGGCAAAATCAGCATCAACAGCCGGTTGGGCTACGGCAGCGAACTGACCATCCTGCTCCCTTCCAACAGCGAAGCGGGCTAGCCGATTTGTTAATTGACCCCGCGATAGCTTATAATATAGTCATATCGAACCCTTGCCGCGTGCGTAGCCGCGACTCGACGACAAACTTTGTACCAGAGGAGAAGGCTAATATGGCTGGCGAGAAGCATCGTATCATCATCGTGGATGACCACCCTATCTTCAGACAGGGAGTACGCGCCATCCTCGAAAGCACTAAGGACATCGAAATCGTCGGCGAGGCGGCGGATGGGCAACGTGCGATAGCCCTTGCCGAGACCATGGCCCCCGACATCATGCTGGTGGACATCAATCTGCCGGGGCTGAATGGGCTGGAAGTGACCCGCGTGGTGAAGCGTCGCCAACCCCAGACCGCCATCATCATCCTCAGCGTCTACGAGGATGACGAGCAGTTGTTCAACAGCATCAAGGTGGGGGCGGCCCATTATTCGTCGAAGGACATCACCCCAGAGCAGCTTGTCTCTATTGTCCGCCTTGTGGGGCAGGGCCACTACTTGATTAACGAGAACGTGTTGAGCAAACCCTTCGTCGCCACCCGCGTGCTGAACCAATTCCGCGAACTGGCGATGGTGGAGGAGGAAGGGGGGGCGATATTTGCCCCGCTCACCAGCCGCGAGGTGGAGATACTCGACTGCATCGCGCGGGGCAAGAGCAACAAACAAATCGCCCGCGACTTGAACATCAGCGACCAGACCGTGAAGAACCACATCACCAGCATCCTGAAGAAGCTGCAAGACAACGACCGCACCCAAGCGGTAGTCTACGCCTTCAAGCACGGCTGGATTAAGGTGCCGGAGGGGGAGCTAGAAGGGCGGTAAGTGATGGTCCAGACCCAACCAAAGAAGCGCGACCAAAACGGTAGTGAACTACACGCTAAGTATCAGGCCATCGTGCAAGACGTGGATAGCCTGCCACCCGCGATGCTCGCTAGCCTAGCCAGCCATATAGTTGATGTGATTACCCAACAACTGAGCAGGCGGGAGGGAGAAGGGGCTAGCAACCCAGTGGCTAAACTTCAATCGTCGGTTAGCCGCAATGGTGCTGAGGCCAATAGGGAAAACACCGATTTTGATGAGCTTCTAGCCATGTCACTGCGTCAGAATGAAATGTCAGAGCAGGAAGTGAGACAGATGAAGCTGATGGCATATGAAGCATGGATGGCCCTCCCACCCAGCGATGACCCACCCCCTACCGATGAGGAGGTCGAGCAGCTACGCCACGAACACCGAATGGAAAAATATGGCCGATAGAGTGCTGTTTGACACCAACATCGCGCTTGATTTTGTTCTAAAACGCCAGCCGGGGTTCAGTGAGGCACAACTAATCTGGCGGGCTAATGCTATCGGCAAGATTAGGGGGTATGTCACTGCTTCATCCATGACCGACATTTACTACTTTGCCAGCAACAAAGGAAATGATACGGTTAGAGGTTACAAGGCGATTACTATGTGTCTTGCCACACTGGAGATTTGCACTGTTGACCGTACCATGATTGAGCAAGCAGCAGTGCTAAAGAGGAAAGACTTTGAGGATAGCGTGCAGATAATGGCTGCTTTGGCCGAAGGGCTAGACGCAATCGTCACTCGCAACATCAAGGATTTTCGCGGCGCAGGCATCACCCTCTACACCCCTGCCCAACTGGTGAAGCGGCTGAAGTTGCGCTGAATTGGGCACTATAAAGGTACTAGAAGGGCGGTAAGAAATGGTACAGGTAGAGACCCCCCGCAAGAGGCAACCCCGCGCCCACGATAAAGCGCGGTATCAAGACATTGTGCGCGAGGTGCGTAGCTTGCCCCGCCCCATGCTCCCGAACCTGCTGCGCGAAATTGCTGCCCTAATTGAGCAGCCAGAGATAAGCGCAGTGATTGCACAGAATGGCAATGCTCATCCGCAGCTATCCCTGCAAGAAGCCCTCATCACCTTGTCGAAACACAACCTCGACCATCAAGATGCGACCGATGACGAGGCCCTACTCGAAGCCCAGCGCGTGATGCTTAATGCAATCCGCAATAGCGAACTTACCAGTGCGATGATGCACTGGTCTCACCGTCAAGCCGCGCAGATACTTGGTATGGAAATAGATGATGAGGATGACACGTCGCCGCTCCTTCGCCGCGCCGAATTGCACGCTGCGGTCGCGCCACCCCCCACTGATGAGCAGATGGCTCAATGGCGTGAGGAATATTACAAGGAGAAGTATGGCTGATGCGCTTGCTACTGGACATTAACTATGTACTTGACCTGCTATTGAAGCGGCAGCCTAACTATTCTGCCGCAGCCGCAATAATGCTGGCGATACGTAAGAGGCGCATCACCGGCTATATCGCCGCTTCCTCATTCCCGATCATCTATTATTTCTGCTATAAACACTACAGCCTCAAGCTAGACGACAAACAAGCAAGGCTGATGGCTTTGTCCGATGTTTGGACTTGCCTCTCCGAGTTTAACATTTGCGCGATTGACCGCATCGAGCTTGAAGCGGCAGCCAAAATGTCTGGCCGCGACTTCGAGGATAATATACAAGTCGTTTGCGCTTTCAAAGAGGGACTCGACGCAATCGTAACCAGCAATATTAAGGATTTTCGGGGGCTAGGTATCACCCTCTACACCCCCGCCCAACTGGTAAAGCGGCTGAAGTTGCGCTAGCTCACCTCAAAAGCAATGCCCCGCCGGGCTGGGCGGGGCATTTTTGTGCCGCTGAGTTCTGCTATCGGCCATCTTCAGTCGTCCGACAGGCTATCGCGCAGCTTCTCTATGTTGTCCAGCGCGATGCCCGTGCCGATGGCGACGCAGTTGAGGGGGCGGTCGGCCACATAGCAGGGTACGCCCGTCACTTGGGTGAGCAGTTCGTTGATGTGACGAAGCTGGCTGCCTCCGCCAGTCATAATCATGCCCTTGTCCACGATGTCGGAGGCGAGTTCGGGGGGGGTCTGCTCTAGCACGCTACGCACCGCCCCGATAATCGCATCCAGCGGTTCGCTAATCGCCTCGGTGATTTCGTTGCTGCGGATTTGGATGGTGCGCGGTAGGCCCGCCACTTGGTCGCGCCCGCGCACCTCCATAGTTAGTTCCTTCTCCAACGGCAGCGCGGAGCCGATTTGCATCTTAATCTCCTCGGCGGTGCGCTCCCCAATCATCAGGTTGTACTTGCGCTTCACGTAAGCGGTGATGGTCTCATCCAGCCTGTTCCCCCCTACGCGGATGCTGTTGCTTACCACGATACCGTACAGCGAGATAATCGCCACCTCAGTGGTGCCGCCGCCGATGTCAATCACCATATTGCCGCTGGAGTCGGCAATCGGCAGTTGCGCCCCCAACGCTGCCGCCAGCGGTTCGCGGATAAGATGCACCTCGCGGGCATGGGCCTTCAGCGCGGCATCACGCACCGCGCGACGCTCCACGCTGGTGACACCGGCGGGGATGCTAATCATCACCTCTGGCTTGGTCAGGTTGAAGTAACGACCCCGCGCCCGCCCGATGAAGTGCTGCAACATCGCCTCGGTCACTTGGTAGTCGGCAATCACCCCGTTCGCCATCGGCTTGATTACTTCGATAGTCTCCGGGGTACGGCCCAGCATATCGTAGGCCGCCTTGCCCACCGCCCTGACCCGCCCATCTTTGGTCGAAATTGCCACCACCGACGGCTCGTTCAGCACGATGCCCTTGCCGCGCACATAGACTAGCACGTTGGCAGTGCCGAGGTCAATGCCAATCTGGGGCGATAGAAACGCCATGATAACTCCTAGCAGAATGGTAGAATGTAGAAGGTAGAATGCAGAATGGCTGAATGTTTAAGCCAATCGGTATTGTTACGCCGATGCTAAAGCGTAACACCGACCCACTCATGCCTCATGCCTCACGGCTCATGCCTTCGGCTATTGATTGTCCGACCCCGGCATGGGGCGGTTGCGGCGACGGCGGGCGACGTTGAGGGCGACGAGGCTGCGGCGGAGGGCGAGGTCGTTGATGAAAGCGGCATCGCCGGATACCCCCCGCGCCTTGTCTTCGACGGCGCGTTGGCGGGCGGCTTCGGCGGCGGCAATGTCAATATCCTCGGCCCGCACCGCCACATCGGCGAGGATGGTGACGCGATTGTTGGACACTTCGAGGAAGCCGCCGCTAATCAGCAACTCCTGCTCGTCCGCGCCCTTCTTAATCTTGGCTGGCCCCGTCTGCAAGGTAGTCAGCAGCGGGGCGTGGTGGGGCAGGATACCGAGGCTGCCGTCCGCGCCGGGGGCCACCACCATATCCACATCATCGCTGTACACCACCTGCTCGGCGGTGATAATCTCCAGGTGTAGCGGCATCTAGTTTACTCCCTTCGCCCGATTATACCATATCGCTTGATGGTAATACAATGAACTGCGCCCCAACGTTGGGTGTGGGGCGCAACGGGACGATTTTAGATTTTAGCTTGCCCCAACTTAAATCTAAAATCCAAAATCGCCCTACGCCTGCATGGACTTGGCCTTCTCCACTATTTGGTCAATCGTGCCCGTAAGGTAGAAGGCTTGCTCCGGCAGGGTGTCGTGCTTGCCGTCAATGATTTCGCGGCAGCCGCGCACCGTCTCTTTAATCGTTACATATTCGCCCGGCACGTTGGTGAACACCTCGGCGGTGAACATCGGCTGGGTGAGGAAGCGTTCGATACGGCGAGCGCGGGCTACGGTCAGCTTCTGGTCCTCGCTCAGTTCCTCAGTGCCGAGGATGGCGATGATGTCTTGCAAGTCCTTATATTGCTGCAAGGTGCGCTTCACATCCTGCGCGGTCTGGTAATGCTCCTCGCCGACCACGTTGGGGTCGAGGATGCGGCTGCTGCAATTGAGCGGGTCGAAGGCGGGGAACAGCCCGGAAGCGAACCGGCCCCGGTCCAGCGACAGGGTGGCATCAAGGTGGGCGAACACGGCGGCGGGGGCGGGGTCGGTATAGTCGTCGGCGGGGACGAAGATAGCCTGCACCGAGGTAATCGAGCCGTTGCGGGTGCTAACGATGCGCTCTTGCAACTGGCCCATCTCGCTGGCGAGGGTGGGCTGATAGCCCACCGCCGAGGGCAGGCGGCCGAGCAGGGCGGACACTTCCGAGCCAGCCTGCACGTAGCGGAAGATGTTGTCCACGAAAATCAGCACATCGCGCTTCTCCTCGTCGCGGAAGTATTCGGCCATCGCCATGCCGCTGAGGGCCACCCGCAGACGGGCACCGGGCGGCTCATTCATCTGACCGAACACCATCACCGTCTTGTCCAGCACCCCGCTAGTGCCTAGCTCGTGCAGCAGGTCGTTACCCTCGCGGCTGCGTTCGCCCACGCCACAGAACACGGAGTAGCCCTGTCGCTCTTGGGCCACGTTGTGGATCAGCTCGGTCAGGGTCACGGTCTTGCCCGTGCCTGCGCCACCGAACAGCCCCACCTTACCACCCTCAGTGAAGGGGGCAATCAGGTCAATAATCTTGATGCCGGTCTCGAACATCCGCGCTTCGGTGGCAATATCATCGTAGGAGGGGGATTCGCGGTGGATGTTGTAACGCTTCTCCGACTCTACCGGACCCTTCTCGTCAATGGTATCACCCAGCACGTTGAAGACGCGACCGAGGGTGCCGGGGCCAACTGGCACAGAGATGGGTGCGCCGGTATCGAAGGCAGGCATCCCCCGCCGCAGGCCATCGGTGGTACTCATCGCCACGCAGCGTACCCAGTCGTTGCCGAGGTGCTGCTGCACTTCGGCTACTACCCGCAGGCTGCCGTCACCGCCGTCGCTGCTGCCATTGGTGGGGGCGGCGTTGCCGTCGGCGTTCTTGGGGGTGAGGCGACTACCAGTGGCCGCCGCGCCCAATGCGCTGACCGTGGCCGCGTCCAGCGGTATCTCAATCGCGTTGTAGATTTCCGGCAACTGGTCGGGGGGGAACTCTACGTCAATCACCGGACCCATGATTTGCACAACTTTGCCTTCAGTAGCCATCAATGTTCTCCTATTTCAAGCTGGGCGTGCGCTCCACGCTCCCGCATTGGTCATCGTCAGCCCGCCAGTGCCGCCGCCCCGCCCGCGATTTCGGACAGTTCCTTGGTGATGTTGGCTTGGCGTACCTTGTTGTAGGTTAGGGTGAGGTCTTGGATCAAGTCCTTGGCGTTCTCGGTCGCGTTACGCATCGCCACCAGCTTCGCGCTCTGCTCACTGGCAACATTCTCCAGCACCGCTTGGTAAATCAGCACCTCGATGAAGCGGGGCAGCAGTTCGCGCAGCACGGTGTCAGGGTCGGGTTCGTAGATGTAATCGGTGGCCGTCGCCTTGTTGTCACCCTCGGTCGCCTCAGCGGAGGCTTCGCGCGAGATAATCGGGCCAGCGGCCACGGTTTCGGGGTTGTGGGCCTCGACTGGCAGCAGCTTGAGCAGCACTGGCTTCTGTATCAGGGTGTTGATGAAGTCGGTATAGATGAGGTAGACG
>JBBSEE010000127.1:0-6983 GCA_038239995.1 Chloroflexia bacterium
GTCCAGCACCAAAGCGGCGGAGATGACCAAGCTGCTAGAGAACACCTTCCGCCTCGTCAACATCAGCCTCGTCAACGAAGTGGCAATCATGTGCGACCGCCTCGGCGTGGATGTCTGGGAGGTGATTGCCGCCGCCGCCACCAAGCCGTTCGGCTTCATGCCTCACTATCCCGGCCCCGGCATTGGCGGTCACTGCATTCCGGTTGACCCCCTCTACCTCGCGTGGAAGATGAAGATGAGCGGCGGGGCGGCCCGCTTCATCGAACTCGCCAGCGAAATCAACGACGCAATGCCGCTCTACGTGGTGAACAAGGTGGCTGATGCGCTCAATGACCGCCGCAAGTGTATGAATGGCTCACGCATCCTCGTCCTCGGTGTGGCCTACAAGCGCGATATTGACGATATGCGCGAGTCCCCCGCCCTCACCATCATCCATCTGCTCAAGGCTAAGGGAGCGGCGGTGGAATATAACGACCCCCATGTGCCGCGCATCCACCTGTCGGAACACCAAGTCGCCGCGGCGGAGGCGGAGACCATGTCCAGCGTCGGCCTCGACCATCTCGCCGATTACGATTGTGTGCTAATCGTCACCGACCATACCGACTACAACTGGGACCGCATCGTGGCCGATAGCCAGTTGGTGGTGGACACGCGCAACGCCACCCGCGCGGTGCGGGTGGGGGCGGGCGACAAGATTGTGCCGCTCTGATGCGTATCGAACAGATTATCACTACCATTGTAGTCATCATGGTCGGGCTGGTGCTGACCGTGCTGGCCGCCCCTAGCCGCGCGGTGCTGGCCTTGCCCGGCGGCCTCACCCTCGTGTGGGTGATTATCGGCTTGCTGTTGGTGGTTGCCGCGTTGGGGGTGGAAGCGACGGTTCACGCCCACCCCCATACCCAGTTGTGGCCCTTCCCCCGCGTCCGCTTGTTCCGCTGGCGGCTGGAAGTCGCCCCCCGTTACTGGACCTTGCCTGCGCTGCTCACCCTCGGCGCGGCCCTGTTCTTGGGCATCTCCGCTGACACCCTGCTGGTCGCTATCGTCCTCATCGTCACCGGCTTCGCCCTCACCCTCGCCTTCATCGCCCAGTATCATAGCCTCGACGCGCAAGATAGCTACTTCGGGGTCGCCACCCTCGGCCTGAACATCATCGCTCACCTCACCGCCTTCGCCCTGTTCAGTTCGATTTACTATGCCAAAGACCGCACCCTCATCTCCGGCAGCGGGGTCGCCCTCGTCACCGCGCTGCTGGCCTACGAGATGTTCACCCGCGCCAGCGGCCTCGGCTACGGCGTACTCGGCACCGGCGGCGGTCGCTTCGCTCCTGAAGCCGCCGCCACCCTCAGCCGTCGCTGCTTCACCCTTGCGGGCGCGGCGGGAGTGCTGCTTGGCGAGGTTACATGGGCACTCAACTATTGGCCGGTCAACGCGCTGGTGGGGGGGATGTTCTTGCTGCTCAGTTTCTACATCGTGGTCGGCCTGATGTCTCTCTACCTCACCGGCGGCCTCTACCCTCGCGCGGTCTTCGAGTTCGCGCTGGTGGGGGCCTCCGGCATGGTCATCGTCTTCCTGATTAGCTTCACCAACCGTCAGTAGGGCCAACCGTACCCTATCTTTGCCCTGAAGACGAGGGACTGGCTGCCAACGGATTGAAAAAACGGATAAACGGATTAAGTCTGTCGCAAGGTGAGCGCGATAGTATATGGGCGTACCGCATCCGCCCTGCCTAACGGCCTTACCCATATAAAAAGAAGGGGAGACTAGCGGGGGTTTGGGGGCTGACCCCCAGCGGCTGACCCACCACCATGCTAATCGCCACTATGGCAGGCGACGATACCCACTTACCACTAGCCAACCGATGCTTCACCAGTTGGGGGTCTACCCCCCAAACCCCCGCCAGTTTCCGCCCCCCTTGCGGCGGGGGGGCGGGGGCGGAGGGGTGGGTTGCCCTCGCTGGTAGGCTCAATCCAAATGGGAGTTACGCAGTTGAGCAGGGCGGAGGCTCATCGCCCCTACGTCATCGGGCGTAAATCCCAACCCAACTGCGTAGCTCTATCCAAAATCTAAAATCTAAAATCCAAAATCCCAAAGGCGGTGGGCAAAATGGTGCTTAACCTAGAAGAATTGCTGCGACGCAACGAGGCGCGGCGGCGGGAACTGGACGAACATGGGGTCTACTTCCTCGGCGACATTACCGACGAGGAGGCGGAGATGTTTAGCAAGAGCGTGCTGCTGATGGCCCAGCAACGGGCGGGTCTCGGCGTGCATGATAGCGCGATTACCGTGTACATCAACAGTGGGGGCGGCGCGGTGGGGGCGGGGATTGCGATTATGGAGATGATTTACCGTGTGCGTCACCTGTTCGGGGTGGCGGTGAACACGATTGTGACGGGCTACGCCTACTCGATGGGGGCGGTGATTCTGCAAGCGGGCGACCGGCGCAGTATGGGCACGTTCAGCACCCTGATGCTGCATAGCCCACAGTGGACCATCTCCGGCAATGACCAGCGCATCTTTGGCGACTATGCGGGGCTGGCCGACCACTACAAGCGCATCATCTCCGCCCTGTTCGCCCAGCGCACCTCGCAGCACGACCCGGCATGGTGGGAGGAGTACATCTACTCTGGCCGCGACCACTTCCTCACCGCCGAGGAGTCGCTGGCGTTGGGGCTGGTGGATGAGATATACGACCTCGAAGTTGCCCCCGGCCACCATGCCAACCAGCTGCTCACCCCGCCCCAGCAGCAGCAGGCGGGGGTGGTGCCACCAGGCAAGGATAAGCCAGCCGCTAACCTTGACGACAGCCCCAAGTAGCTTTATAATGGCCCTTGTAGGTTGCGCTGTAAAGTTAGCATTCAGATGAGGAACGATATGCCGAACATCAACATCGTGGAAGATATGATTAGCGTGACCAAGCTGCGCTCCAACTTCAACCGGGAGGTGGCTAAGGTGAAGGAAAGCAAGAGGCCGCTGATAGTGCTATCCGACAGCGAGGCGGTCGCGGTGCTACTCTCGCCCCAAGAATACCAGCGGCTGACAGAACTGGCCCACGAGGTAGAGCGGGCGGAGACCAAATCACTCATGCTCCTCGCGGAGCAACGCTCGACCGATGTGATGAGCCTTGAAGATTGTATAGATAGCGTCTATCAAGAGCTTAACCTGCCCCGCCCCGCCGATATATGAGCGAAACCAAAGCCAAGCGAACAATAGTGGCCCGCGCTTGCAGAGATGAGATTGTCGCTGCCTCAAATTACTATCGCAATGTTGGGGGCGACGATTTGGCCGGTCGCTGCGCTCATGACTTGTTTCTCGCTATCCACAAAATCGCTAACAGCCCTTTGACCGGACTGCCTATATATGATGCCCCGCGAGGATGGCGGCACAAGAAGACAGGCAAGTTTCCATACGATTTCTTCTACAGCTTCGACGAAGACGATGGCACGCTGTATATCTATCTACTTCGCCACCAGAAGCAACAGCCTTATTCGCCTGATGAGCTTGCAGATATTGCTAGCGAACGTGAAAGTGATGTAGTAGATTTTGATTTCTAGTTCGGTGAATCGGCTTATGATGGCTAAACCCACATATCTAGGCATCGAACACGCCACCTCCTTCCAGCAGCAGGGGGTGGCCGCCGCTTATATCCACCGCCCGCCCTACCCCCCCGCAACCTTTGCTATCCTCGACCGCCTGATTAACGAGTATGACCGACTGATCAGTCCCCACCCCCTCGCCCTCCTCGATGTCGGTTGCGGCACGGGCGACCTTGCGCGTCCCCTTGCCCCGCTGGTGGAGCGGGTGGACGCGGTGGATTTCTCTGCGGAGATGATTGCGGTGGGCAAGGCGTTGCCGGGTGGGGATAGCCCCGGCCTCGACTGGATAGATAGCCCGATAGAGACCGCCCCGTTGCGCCCTCCTTATGCCCTCATCACTGCGGGCGAGAGCTTGCACTGGATGGACTGGGGCGGGCTGCTACCCCGGCTTGCTGCTGCCTTGACCGAGCGCGGTTATCTGGCGATTGTGGAGCGCGAGACGCAGACTGCATGGGGCGAACCGTTGCGGAGCATCATCGCCCGCCACTCCACCAACCCCGATTATCAGCCCTTCGATATGGTTGCCGCCTTGACTGCGGCTGGTTTGTTCGACCAAGCGGGGGAGCAACGCACCGCCCCACTCACCTTCCACCAGCCGCTGGCCGAGTATATCGCCGCCTTCCACTCGATGAGCAGCCTATCACGCGCCCGGATGCGCGACGCGGCAGGCTTCGATGCCGAGGTGCAAGCATTGGTCGCGCCATATGCCGATAGCGGCGAGGTTGAGATGCAGGTTATCAGTTCGATGGTATGGGGTAAGCCTTTGTCGGGGGCAAAATAAGGGGCAACGGTAGGGTTGAGTCTACCATTGCCCACGCGGTGGGGTTAATGTACGTTCAGGAGCACATCGTCCACGTAGAAGTTGGTGGAGTATTGTGAGTCGTTGGTGGCGACGAAAGCAATCTGCACCGTCTGCCCCTTGTAAGCACTGACATCGTAGCTGGCACTCTGCCAGCCATTCGCGCTGCTGCCATCGCTGACCGTCTGGAGCGTGGTCAAGGTGGTGCCGCTGCTGTTACGCACCCGCACATACATGAAGTCATACGAGTGGCTGGTCTCCTGTGTGGACATATACCAGTAGTAGGTGAGGGTGGCCGAGGTTGCGTTCGATGGGATGCTGACCGTCTGGTAGATGGTGTCGGCGCAGGAGTTGTAGCCGCAGAGGTACGCGCTGGCCGCGCCGCTATGCGGGTTGGAGCTATCCACAATCTCGTAGCCGCCGCTGGAACTCTCCACCCACGAGGATGAGCCACTCTCGAACCCGCCGTTCTGGATTAGCTGGCTGCCGCTGCTGGGGGTGGGAGTGGGCGTGTTGGTGGCCGCAGGCAGGGGCGTGTTGGTGGGGGTATTGGTGGCGGCGGGGGGCGGGGTATTGGTGGGGGTATTGGTCGGGCCAGCCCCGCTGCTGAGGGTCACGTCGTCGAGGTACATAAAGGTGGGGTCGTTCGCGCCATCGCCGTGCGCGTTGAAGTAGATTTGCACCGTCTGCCCCTTGTAGGCGGACAGGTTATATGTGACTTGAGTCCACGTTCGCGCGTTGGAGCAGACCTTGAAGATGCTGGCGAGGGTGCTGCCGCTGGGGTTGCGGACTTGCGCTTCCTGCCAATCGTAGGTGAGCGAGTCGGTGGTGGACGGCCAATACCAGAACGACAGGGTGGGCGTGCCGCTGGAAGGGACGGTGATGGTCTGGTAGAGCGAGCTATCGCCGTTCTGCTCGGTGCCGGTCGCGCCCAGCAAGGCACTGCCGCTGCCAGAGTGAACCTGCGCCGTGCTAGCCACTGGGGTGCTGACCCCGCCTGTAGTCCAGCCACTCAACCCACTCTCGAACCCGCCGTTGACGATGCTACCGCTGGCGATTGGCGTGTTCGTGGGGGTATTGGTCGGGTTGGGCAGCGGCGTGGGAGTGCGGGTGGGCGTGTTCGTCGCGGATGCGGGGGTAGGCGTATTAGTGGGGCCGCCCCCGCCGCCCCCTACCAGCCATTCGGTGCCGTTGGGGAACAGGATATTGTTGTTGCCCGCGGGGTCGTTCCAGCCATTGAAGCAGTTGTTGCCACTCACGCAGGTGCCATCGTCAATCGCCGAGCTATCGCCTACCGCAATCACCCGTCCGCTGCCGTAGCTGCTGCGGGCCACGAATATACCCGTGTTGCCAGTGTTCGATACGCTGTTGCGGTAGATGACCCCCCGCGCGTTGGGGTTGTGGCTAGGATTGATGGTTTCTGTAGTGCCGCTGCGGATGATGCTGCTGGTGGCGTTGCCGAACGGCCCTTGCAGGATGGGGTCAGGGTTAGGGGTGTCGTTGCTGGGGTTCTCGGTTTGGATGTTCAGCACATCGAATTGGATGCCGAATACGTCGCTGCCCGCCCCACCATTGTTCATCAGGTCGTTGAAGATGTTGAGCGAGTCGTGGCCGTCGTTGTTGCGGTCGCTGCCATTGTGGTCGGCTACCATAAATAGGCCACCGCCATTGTTCAGGAAGTTGAGGATAGCGGTCTTCTCTGCCGCGCTGAACAGGGTATTCGGTTCGGGGATGACGAAGGCGTTGAAGTGGCTGAGGTCGAGCGGGTTGCTGCCATTGCCATAGGTAATCGTGCCGGTGTTGGTCTTCAGACTGTAGCGGCCCGTGCGTTGTAGGGCCACCCCCCACGCGCTGATGCCTCCCGTCCAATCGGTCTCCGACTGCGGGTTGGGGTTCTGGGCCAGCGGGTCGGGCTGGCTAGTGCTAATCACCCAATCGGCGTTGCCCGCCGTCTCCGCATGGGCGTTGTCGAATAGTACGCTATAAGTCGCCGCGTAGGCAATAGGATGGCCCTGTGGCAGGACTACCAGCATCCCCACCAGCAGGGCCGTCACCAATCCCGCGTGTAGCACCCTTGCAATCAATCCTTGCTTCAGCAATTTGTCGCTCCTTTCGCTTACCAGAAGAACCAGACGAAAGGCACACCACCGTGCGCCCATGCTTGGGCCAGTGTGTTCGCCCACCACTGGCAACCTGAGCATATTCTATACCAGCTACTCACCAGAAGTCAAGGATAAAGGGCGGTAATATCGCCCAATGCTGACTAGGCGTGCGACCAGAGCAGGATGCGCCCCACCATCCGCCAGCCGTGGGCAGTCTTGACGAAGAAGGCGCGGAAGGTGGCCCCACCATCGTCATATATCACATCGGCGTACTGGCCCTCGATGGTAATCTGCTCGAAGAGGACGCGGGGAGCGATGAAAGGCTGGGCCGCTTGCTGGGGGTCGGGCGGGCCTATGAAATCGTTAGGGTCGCCCGCCACCCCTACGTGGGCGAGGCGAATATCATCGTTAGTGATAGTGTTGGGGTTGCGGGCCTGAATCGTGGGCATCAGCCGTGCCCAGTTCGCCTCCGCGCGTTTGGCGTTCAAC
>JBBSEE010000128.1:0-6977 GCA_038239995.1 Chloroflexia bacterium
ATTGACACCATGAAGCAACTCGAAGCCCAGCTATTGATGCGCCGCTACGAGGGCTTTATCAAGTAGCAGGTTTGAGGTTTGAGGTTTGAGTGAGTTAGACGTAGGGCGCACTGACGTGCGCCCCTACCGGCGAAAGCCTCAGCACGGCCATCGGCTCAAAGGAGAGACGAAAGCAATGATCATCGTGTTGGTCGGTGCGCCCGGCGCGGGCAAGGGGACGCAGGCGGAACATCTGGTCAGCCAGTTCGGGATGGTGCATCTATCCAGCGGCGACCTGCTGCGCGACGAGCGTAAGCGCGGCACCGAACTGGGCAAGCTGGCTGACAGCTACATCAGCGCGGGCATTCTGGTGCCGGACGATGTGGTCATCAAGATGATACTGAGCAAGATGCACCAGTTGGCCGACCAAGACATCATTCTCGACGGCTTCCCCCGCACCGTGGCCCAAGCCGAGGCATTGGATGCCGCCCTCGACGCGGAGGGTAATCGCATCAACGTGGTGCCGTACATCAATGTGCAGCAGGCGGTGTTGCGGGACCGGCTGGGCGGGCGGTTGACCTGTCGCACCGACAACAGTCATGTCTACAACATCAAGTACAACCCGCCGCTGGTGCCCGGCCAGTGCGACATAGACGACGGCGAACTGTACCAGCGCGAAGACGATAAGCCGGAGAAGATTGCCACCCGCCTAGAGACTTACTTCGCCCAGACCATGCCGGTGATTGAGTATTATCGGGCCAAGGGGCTGCTGCGCGAGATTGATGGAGAGCAGGACATCGCCGCCGTGTGGCAAGACCTACTCGCCGCGCTGGGCAGGCAGGAACAAGCAGCTTAATTGCCATGGCGATAACCTTCAAAAACCGAGAGCAGTTCGACTTGATGCGCCGCGCGGGGAAGATTAACGCCGAGGCGATTGAACTGATGCGCGAGGCGGTCAAGCCGGGGGTAACGACCCGCGAACTGGATGCGATTGCCTACCGGCACATCAAGGGGCAAGGGGCGATACCGTCGTTCAAGGGTTACGGCGGGCAGATGCGCGGCATCCCCCGCTACCCCGCTACTATCTGCGCCGCGGTCAACGATGTGGTGCTGCACGGCATCCCTAACGACCGCCCGCTTGAGGAGGGCGACCTGCTCAGTCTGGATTGCGGGGCGATATATCGCGGCTACCACGCCGACGCGGCGATTAGCGTGGCGGTGGGGGGCACGGCCAGCCCCATCGTCCAGAACCTGCTGGAAACCGGCGCAGAGGCGTTGCGGGTGGGCATCAGCAAGGCGGTCACGGGGGTGCGTATCGGGGTGATTAGCAACGCGATTCAACAATGCGTGGAGGGTCGTGGCCTGCGGGTGGTGCATAACTATGGTGGACATGGGATTGGCCTAGCGATGCACGAAGACCCCCATGTGCCCAACGAGGGTCGGGTCACCGATGGGGTCATCATCCGCGAGGGGATGGCTTTGTGCATCGAGCCGGTGTTGAGCGCGGGTTCGCCGGAAGTCGAGGTAATGCCCGACGGCTGGACCCTGTACATCGCCGACCATGCCCTGTCCGCGCACTTCGAGCATACGGTGGGCTTCACCGAGCATGGGCCGGAGATATTCACCATTGCTTGACGTACACGCACGATATATGGTACAATACGGTTTGGCGCAGCGTGTGCCAGACCCGCCCCTTGCCTTATCGAGGGCGGCATATTTGTGTGTAGAGCAAGCGAACCGAATACCGCCGCATGATGGCGAAGGGATGCAATGGCTAACAAAAAAAGCAGCAATAAAGATGTAATCGAGGTCGAGGGCAAGATTATCGAAGCCTTGCCCAATGCCATGTTCAATGTCGAGTTGGACAATGGTCACAAGGTGCTAGCCCATATCTCCGGCAAGATGCGGCTGAACTTCATCCGCATCGCGCTAGGCGACCGCGTGCTGGTCGAACTATCGCCCTACGATTTGACGCGGGGTCGCATCATCTATCGCTATCGTTAGTTCCCAGCATCGGTATGGGGGACTGAGAGGAAAGGTAACATCATGAAGGTACGCGCATCGGTCAAGCCGCGCTGCTCCTCCTGTAAGGTGATTAAGCGCAAGGGTGTGGTCATGGTTATCTGCACCATCCCCAAGCACAAGCAGCGACAGGGCTAAGGGATTTTGGATTTTAGATTTTAGATTTTGGATTGCTGGGTAGGAGTTTGGGAACATAGGGTACGACCCCCACAAGCTCCACCGCTCGGCAATCTACAATTCGTAATCTACACTTCACCAGAAGGAGTCAGCTTTGGCAAGAATAGCCGGTGTAGACATCCCCCGCGAGAAGCGGATTGAGATTTCGCTACGCTACATCTATGGTATCGGGCCGACCACCAGCCGCAAGATACTGGCACTGGCCCACATCAGTCCCGACACGCGCACCCGCCTGCTAACCGAAGAAGAGGTGGCGCGGCTGCGGGAAATCATTGACCGCGATTTTCAGGTCGAGGGCGACCTGCGCCGCAAGGTCAGCATGGACATCAAGCGGCTGATTGATATTGGCTGCTATCGCGGGATACGCCATCGTCGCGGCCTGCCGGTACATGGGCAACGCACCCGTACCAACGCCCGCACTCGTCGCGGCCCGCGCCGCATCGTCGCCAACAAGAAGAAGGCGACCAAGTAATTAGCCGTCGGGGGCGGTCGGTTAGGTGGTTGGGTATTGATACTGGTGGCGCAGCTTTAGCCGCTGCACCCTCACCCGCCAAGTCACAACCCGACCCGGTCAATCGCCCGCCCGCACGGATAGACTTGTGATTATCGCAAAAAGGAGCAATCATGGCCGAAAAGGGTCAGTCCACCACTGTCAGCACCAAGAAGGCCCGTCAAGCTCGCGCCAAGCGGCGTGAACGCAAGATGGTGCCACGCGGGCAGGCGCACATTCAATCCAGCTTCAACAACACCATCGTCACCCTCACCGACCCTAAGGGCAACGTGCTGTCGTGGGGGAGCGCGGGGGCGAGCAACTTCAAGGGTTCGCGCAAATCCACCCCTTACGCCGCCCAAATCACCGCCGAGGGCGCGGCAAGGCGGGGCATGGAACATGGCCTACGCCAAGTCGAGATCTACGTCAAGGGGCCGGGTAGTGGCCGCGAGGCGGCGATTCGCGCCCTGCAAGCCAGCGGCCTACAGGTGGTCAGCATCACCGATGTTACCCCCATCCCGCACAATGGCTGTCGCGCCCCCAAGCGTCGGCGCGTCTAAGCAACCGGCGATTGACATTTTGTAGTCTTAGCTATTACGGAGGAAGAACATTGTCTCGATATATCGGGCCTGTATGCCGCCTGTGCAGACGTGAGGGAATGAAGCTGCTGCTGAAGGGCGACCGCTGCCTCAGCCCCAAGTGCGCGATAGAGAAGCGCAATATGCCGCCCGGTCAGCATGGCATCAAGCGCGGGCGCAAGCCTAGCGACTTTGGCATCCAGTTGCGGGAGAAGCAGAAGGCCAAGCGCATCTATGGTGTGCTGGAGCGGCAGTTTGAGCGGCACTTCGAGGAGGCTAACCGCCAGCAGGGTTCGACCGGCGAAAACCTGCTCCGCATCCTAGAGCTACGCCTCGATAACATCATCTATCGCCTCGGCTTCGCCGACTCGCGCAAGCAGGCCCGCCAGCTAGTTCGGCACGGCCACTTCGCGGTCAATGGCGTAGCCACCGACATCCCCTCCTTTATTGTGGAGAATGGAGATAAGATTACCCTGCGCGACAAGAGTCGCGGGCTGGAATACTTCAAGACGGTGGGCCAGACGCTGGTCAAGCATATGCCCCCCCGCTGGCTCAGTCTGGATGCACGGGGGATGGGTGGTAACGTTACCAGCCTACCCACTAAGGCCGATGTGGACCTTAGCATCAACGAGCAGCTTATCGTCGAGTTCTATAGCCGGTAATGCCATGAACGACCTTATGCCGATGATTACGCTTAATAATCAAGGAGGTCTAATGGCAGAGCTTACTTGGCCGAAGGTGGAAGTAGTCGCCACCGCCGAGAACTACGCCCGCTTCAAGATTAGCCCGCTAGAGTCGGGCTATGGGGCCACGCTGGGCAACTCGCTGCGCCGCATCTTGCTATCGTCCCTGCCCGGCAGCGCGATTACCAGCATCCGCATTGACAACATTTATCACGAGTTTTCGTCCATCCCCAACATCAAGGAGGACGTGACCGAGATAGTGCTGAACGTGAAGAAGATAAGGCTGCGAAGCTATTCCGAGCGGCCCGTGACCATGCGCCTGAGCGTGACCGGCAGCGGGCTAGCCACCGCTGGCGACATCCAATTGCCCAGCAGCATTGAACTGGTCAACCCCGAACAGGTACTCGCCAGCCTCGATGGTGACGAGGCCCGCTTCGAGATGGAGTTGACCGTAGAGCGGGGGCGGGGCTACTACTCGTCCGAGGGCCGCGACAACCCCACCATTGGGGTGATTCCGGTGGACGCGATCTTCAACCCGGTGCCCAAAGTCAACTATCTGGTCGAACACTACGACGAGGGTGGGCGGGACGCGGAGCGGCTGCTCATCGAGTTGTGGACGGATGGCACCATCGAGCCAGCCGATGCCCTCAGCACCGCGGCCCAAATCATGGTGCAGCACACCTCGCTGATTGGCAACTTCCACAAGGGGGCAATCACCACCCACGAGGAGCGACGCAGCCCCGGCGGTGCGCCCATCCCCTCGCACATCGCGGAGATGCCCATCGAGCAGCTAAACCTGTCGGTTCGCACCTACAACTGCCTCAAGCGCAGCAACATCATCAAGGTGGGGCAGATATTGCAGATGGACCGCAAGGATTTGATGTCGGTTCGCAACTTCGGCGACAAGTCCTACCAAGAGCTAATCGGTCGGCTGATGGAGCGCGGTCTGCTTCCCGCCGAGAGCGAGCTAGCCCGCGACTTCGAGAGCAGCGGGCTGGAAATCGGCCCCATCGCCGAGGACAGTGATGTGCTGGCCGAACCCGATGACGAGCTAGGCGAAGACATCGCCAACGACGAGGAAGAAGAAGAGGAAGAGTAAATGGCAACTAAACACCGCATCGGCGGGCGTTACTTGGGCCGCAACAGTGCCGAACGTCGCGCTCTCTATCGCAATCTGCTGGTATCATTCGTCGAGCATGAGCATATCACCACCACTGAGGCGAAGGCGAAGGAAATCAAGGGCATGGCCGAGCGGCTGGTGACGCTGGCCCGCGAGGACACCGCGCACAACCGCGCCCTCGTAATGGCGGCCTTGAACAGCAAGCTGCTCACCGCCAAACTGTTCGAGCTGCTCGGCCCCCGCATGAGCGGGCGCGAGGGCGGCTATACGCGGCTCTATCATCTTGGCCCCCGCTTCGGCGATGCCGCCCCGATGGTGCGCTTGGAGTTCGTCGAGCTTTAGCAGTGCTGAAGCTGACCCTTGCCTACGATGGCACCAACTTTCAGGGTTCGCAGTTGCAAGTCCGCGCTGGGGTCAACCAGCGCACCGTGCAGCGCGAATTGGAAGCGGCCATTGCGGGGTTGACCGGACAGCAGGTACGTGTCACCCTCGCGGGCCGCACCGACGCTGGGGTACACGCGCAAGGGCAGGTCGCCAGCTTCGCCCCGCCCACCACTGGGACGGCGACCAAGCTGAAGCTGGACGATTGGCAGAAGGCCCTCAACGCTCATTTGCCACCCGACCTGCGGGTGATGGCGGTCGCCGCGGTGGGGGATGACTTCCACCCGCGCTTCGATGCCACCCGCCGCGAGTACGAGTATCGCATCTGGAATGGCGCGGCTCTGCCCCCGCTACGCCGCTTCGACACTCTGCTGGTGGATTACCCGCTGGATGTCGTGGCGATGCAGGCCGCTTGCGGGTTGCTGCTGGGCCAGCACGACTTCACCGCCTTCGCGGGCAGTGGGGGTAAGCAGCCGCCCCAAGTCTCCACCGTGCGCGAGATGTATGCGGCGGAATGTCGGGCTGAAGATACGGAGTATGGCAGGCTCATCACCGTCGCGCTAGCCGCCAACGCCTTCCTCGCGCATATGGTCCGCAACATCGTTGGCACCCTACTGATTGTGGGGCGGGGACGAATGAGCGTGACTGAGTTCCACAACGTGCTACTGGGCCGCGACCGCAAGCTGGCTGGCCCCACCGCTCCGCCACAGGGCCTCACCCTCGTGCGCGTGGCATACTGAGGTGACATATCTGGTAGTGCGCGTCGCTGAGATGCGCTCTGTGCATTTCGTAGATGCGTAAACACTGATACAAGGAAAGGTAAGATGAAAACCCTAAACGCCAAAACTTACAGCCCCAAGGCGAGCGAGATTAACCGCACCTGGCACCTGATTGACGCACAGGGCCAGACGCTAGGCCGCCTCAGCGCGGAGATTGCCAAGCTGCTGCGCGGCAAGCACAAGCCCACCTTTGCCCCCCACCTCGATACCGGCGATTACGTCGTGGTCATCAACGCCGAGCAGGTGATTGTCACCGGCGGCAAGGCGGCGCAGAAGACCTACAACCGCCACTCCAACTACCCCGGCGGCTTCCGCAGCGTGCCATATCTGGATATGATGCGCCTGCACCCCACCCGTCCGCTGGAAGAAGCGGTCAAGGGGATGTTGCCGCGCAATCGGCTCGGCAACCAGCAGCTACGTAAGCTGCACATCTACGCTGGCCCCAATCACCCTCACAGTGCCCAGCAACCCACCCCTTACGTGTTCAGCGACCGACAATTGGGCAACCCGCAGGGGACCGAGCGCGATACCCGCCACCGTTCGGCGGCCCGCGCCGCCGCTGCCCGTGATGCCAACCAGAAGGAGAGCGAGTAAAGCATGACCAGCAACCCCACTAGCCAGCCCAGCGGTAGCCGTTACTTCTACGGCACAGGCCGCCGCAAGTCCGCCATCGCCCGCGTCCGCCTCATCCCCGGCGTAGGCCAACTGATTGTCAACGGCAAGCCCTTCGATGAATACTTCGGCGGGCGGCAGATACATCAGCAGGTC
>JBBSEE010000129.1:0-6917 GCA_038239995.1 Chloroflexia bacterium
CCAGACCCCCGCTAGTCTCCCCTTCTTTTTGTTGGAGTTACGTCGTTGAGCAGGGCGGAGCAGCGGAAAAGCGAATGCGCTTCATTCATCACTCATCACTTGCACGTCCTCTACCCGCGACCCACTTACGCACCAGCCGGGCAAGGCCGAGGCTGGGCAAGGCGGCCAGCGCGTAGCCGCCGAATTGCACGATGTCGAGGTAGAACTTGAAGGCGTAGCGATAGTCGGGCAGATGCCACTTATATTCGATGCCCCACAGATAGTGGAAGTAGGCAATCTGCGCCCCCACGATTGCCACATTCCAGCAAGCGGTTGCTGCTGCGTCGGTCGCTCCTACGGTGGGTGAGCCGCCTTGCAGCAGGGCAAGCGCGACAGTTGAACCAACCGCGCAGGTGGCCGCATCGCCGATGCGTTCGCGGAAGAACTGCTCCAGCCGGTCGTCGCGGCGGAAGGTACTGAGCGAGTAACGATAGCCTCGCGCCGCGTACAGCCCGCGATAGCCGAGGTTGGTGGCCGCGGCAGCGGCAAGGGCGGCCAGCAGCGGGCGGGGGCGATGTTGCAAAGCCAATGCCGCAGTCACCGGCAGGGCGACTAGCAGGGCGGCGACCGGCAGCCGTCGCAACCGCTCCTCATCCAGCCGCTCCATCCGCCACGCGCGGGCCTCGGCGTGCAGGCGACGCACCGCCTGATGCGCCGCCTTGCTCACCTCCGCGTACTCCCCCTCGGCATAATCCTGCTCCAAGCGGGGGATGCTCACCCCCGACACCAGCGGCTCTGGGGCGGCACTCTGCTCCCCATACATCCGATAGAACGCGCTCTGCTGCTTCAGCCACGCGAGGTCGAGGGCGGCGCGGTCCCGCTCATCGAGGGCCAGATGCTCGGCGAGGGGGCGGCCCTGACTGTGGGCAGGCAACGGCAAACCCAACAGGGTGCAGAGGGTAGGAGCGATGTCCACCTGCGCCACCCGTTCGCTGTAGCCCAGCCCCTGCCCATCCGCCCTCACCCCCGCCCCCGCCATGATCAGTGGGCTGTCCAGCACCACTTCCTCCCAGCCGCCGTGCCCGCCCACATCGAGGTGGCCGTGGTCGGAGCTAACCACCACGGCGGTGTCGCCGAGGTCAACGTGCTTCAGCATCGCGGCCAGCGCGTGGTCGAGGCTGCGGGTGGCGATATGATACTCGTCGCTGACCCCACCATAGCCGTGCGCGGAGTTGTCGGCGGCGGACAGGTGCAGTACCATCAAGTCGGGCCGCTGCTGCGTCCAGAAGTCGAGCGCGGCTTCGAGCAACTGCGCGTCGCTGCCCATCACCCCGGCCTTGTCGGTGTAATCGCTAGGGCCGACGATGTAGCCATCAGGAATGGCCCGCCCCGCACCCAACGCCTTCTGCCACTGCACGTACTTACCCATATCCGCATCCGCGCCGAACAACTGCTGCCACACGCGGTCGCCCACCAGCGCGGTGCGTAGCCCCCCCCGCTTGGCGAGGCTGAGGACGCTCTCAATCGGCGGCGCACCCGTGTACCAGTTGCTAGTCACCCCGCTAATCTCCTGCCACGCGCCGGTCAGCATCGCGGTCCAGCCGGGCAGCGATAGCGACGGTTGCCCCACCCGCGCCACGAGGCCGACCCCCTGTTCGCGTAGCCCCACCAGCGTGGGCATGGACATAGCCGCATCGCAGCGCAGCCCATCGAAGACGATGAACATCAGCCGCTGGGCCAGCGGGGGGTGGGCAGGCGGATGCGGCGGCAAGGGTGCAACGTAGGGGCTGGCATAATCCACATTGCGCCTCCACACCACGCGGGTGAGGCGCAAGGCCGCCACCCCCACCGCACCGAAGCTGGCGGCGGTAAGCAGCGATGGTATGATGTTGGCAGATGTTCGCTTGGGCATGGCTGAATTATAGCACACTCAGCGGCTGGTAATCTGGTATCCCACCAGCAGCCACGCCGCCACTTGTAGGGCTAGTAGGGTGACAAATGCGGCCCCGGTGAGTAGCCGATTGAGGGTCAGGGCAGGAGTAGCGTGCATGATGCCGCCCACCCCGATGACCGTAAATGGCACTAGTGCGACGAAGGTGTAACGCGCTTGGTAGGCTGCGTCGGTGGTCAGGATATAGCTGATGAAGCTGGCAGTCGCCGCCAGCGCAGTAACCGCATATGCGTTCAGCGGCCAAAACTGAGCGGCGGGTAGCGACAGATGGTTGCGCCAGCGGCGGATCAGCCACGCCAGTCCCCCACCCACCGCCACAATGCTGAGAACCGCCGCGGCGAGGTACAAGGCGGTGGGCAGGAACAAGGTCAGCCAGCCGAACACTCCCCAGAAGGAGGCGAAGGTACGCCCAATCGCATCGCCCAGCGGCGGCACCACGATGAGCGGGTTGGCATTGGCGAGGCCGAGGCGGTTGAGGTAGATGCCCCGTTGGATAGCCTGCTGATGGGCGTAGCCGGTCAGTTCGCCATATGTTTGCAGGTTGCGCCATAGCCAAGGACCAAGCAGCACCAGCGTGGTCACGGCCATCACCGCCGTTTCGCCCAGCCAGTGGCTCACCACGCGGGGTTGCCGCCGCGCCCGCCCCCACAGCAGCAGGACGGTGCCGGGCAAAGTGACAACCATGGTCAGCTTAGAGAGCAGGCCCAGCGCGGTAATCGCCCCCAGCAGCAGCGGCCAGCGACGTTGCCCCGGCTGGCATATCGCTGCCGCCCATGCCCACGCTATACCCGCCCCCGCCAGATTGACCGCCACATCGTTGGTCACGGTCGCGGTCTGGAAGGCGAATTGCGGCCACAGGGTAAGCGCGAGGGGTACGGCAAGGGCGAAGTCGGGGCGATGAGGGGCAAGGGTGGCTGCCGCTCGCGCCGCTGCCAACACGGTCAACGTCCCCAGCAGCACGGAGATGAGCCGACAGGCGTAGAGTAGGGTGGCAGGGTCGTCGGGCAAGGGCAGGGTCAAGGCGGCGCAGAGCAAGTAGTAAAGCGGCGGTTGGGTGGACTCATAGGGCATGGCGCGGAAATTGATGAAGTGGCGGGGCGGCTGCACGAAGTAGTCGAGCAGCCATTGGGGGCGCGGGGTGCTGTCGGGGCTAACCGTGCTGGGGGTGAGCAGGCGGGCCACCGGCAGAGCGTGGTAATCGCGGATTTGGGCAATGACCAGCAGGTGCGAGGGTTCGTCGGGGGCATTGAGCGGGGCGATGATGAAGGCCCACGCGATGCCGCGCAACAAGGTGAAGGCGAGGATAGCGACCAGCAGCCCGCCCTGATAGCGGCTAAACCGGGTTGCTGGGGGCGGCGCGGGCAAAGTTGTGCTGCTCACGGTCTCACTCCTTGCCGCGCGGCGTAACTGTATCCAGCGCGGCGAGGAAGTCTGCCGCCCCTTGCGCCCACGTGAACCGCGCCGCAATGTCCTCGGCGGCGGCGCAACCCATAATCGCGGCGCGGGCAGGGTCGGCCAGCAGGTCGTCTACCGCCGCCGCGAGGGCAACTGGGTCGGCGGAGGCGAGATGGCCGCTCTGCCCCTCCCGCACTGTGTCGCGCGGCCCGCCCTCGTCCACACTGACCACCGGCACGCCGAGGGCCAATGCCTCGATCACCGATAGGCCAAAGCTCTCCTGCTTGCCGGTGTGCAGGTAGACATCGGCGAGGCCATAAATCGCCGCAAGCTCATCCTCAGCCACGAACCCGGCGAAGATGATACGCTCATCCAGCCCCAACCCTGCCACCTGCGCCTTGAGCGCGTCCTGCTCCGGCCCTTTGCCCACTATCAGGCCGACGGCGGGCTGCTTTAGCTGGGCGATAGTGTCAATGAACAGGTCAATCCGCTTGCGGGGGTGGAGGTGATTGACGGTCAGCACAATCTTATGCCGCGCGGTGAGGCCGAGGCGGGCGCGGGCGGCGGCGATTTGCCGATTGGTGGCGGGGGCGAAGTCCACCCCGTGCGTAATCACGCGGGCATCGCGGCCATAGGCCTGCTTAATCAACGATGCGCCATATGCGCCGTTCGCCAGCACCGCATCGGCTTGCCCCACCATGGCGCGGTCCAAGTGCTTGTACAGACCGAACAGGGGGCGGGCGAGCCGACCGAGCGGGCCGAGGCGGGCGGTAATCGCGTCGGTGTCGCTGTAGATGAAGCGAGGTGGCTCATAGCAGAAGTAGAGGAAGGGCTGGTCACGCAGCCGCTGGATATGACGCGCTAGCCACAGGCTGGGCAAGCTGGGGGGGCCGAAGAAGCAGACCGCATCCGCGTGGTGGGATACCTTTCGCAGCAGACTAGGGCCGCGCAGATATTCGACCGCCGCGTTCAGATAGTGGCTGCCGAAGCGGTCTAGCCGCCGATTGTTGCTCACCACTCGCACGCCGGGGCCGACATCGGGCCAGCACTCATCAGCGAAGTAGTGGGTGACGATGGTGACACGGGCAGGCTGCTCCACGTTGGCGGCAAGGTGGCGGGCGAGGGCGAGGATGAGCCGCTCCGCGCCGGTCAGCTTCTTAATCTGCGGGTAGTAGAAGTATATGTTCAGGGGTGGGGCAGGCATTACTGGCTGGGGGTGCTGCGCTCCGCGGGCAGCGGCTCGGCCCGCTCCAGCAGCATCACCGGAATGCCCTGCTCGATGGGGAAGCGCACCCCCTTCTCGCGGCAGACTATCCAGTTGCCTTCCTGCGTAACCGCGATGTTGGTGCCGGGGTAAGATAGTATTGCCAGCAGGTCAGCGGGTAGCTGCTGCTCGTCCTTCTGCGCGTCGCTCATGGTCGCTCCTTTTTGGTTGGGGTTGGCGGGGCTTATTATAACCTAAAGGTATGCTTGCCAGCAATGCTGCCGCGCTAGCGTACTCCTTCAGCGTGCCGTCGTCGAGGTAACGGAAGTAGTAGCTGGGGGCGCGGCTGGGCTGGGCAATCTCGTACTTGAATTGGCCGTTGCGGTAGAAGAAATCGTCGTACACCTGCAAGCTGTGGTCATTATAGGTCAGCCACACCGCCGACTGCAACCCCTCGTTGAACTCCAACGCGCGGCGATAGACGATAGGGATATTGACGAAGAACAGACGGCTGCCCGCCTGCAAGTCGGGGTGCAGCGTCTTCAGTTGGGCAAGGAAGTTGCGGTTGGTCTCCCCCGCCACCCGCCACTCCTCGTTATGCACCGCCGTCGCGTAACAGCCATAGCCGATGATGACGGCAGTGATGAGGGCGACTACCGTAGGTTTGAGGTTTGAGGTTTGAGGTTTGAGTGCTATGCTTTGCCCCCCTCCGCCTGTGGCAGAAGTTGGGTGAGGGGTAAGCAAGCGCACCAATGCGGCGGCCAGCAGCAGGGCAAAACCGATACTCGGCCCGTATATCTGGCGGCTGGCATGGTCGTAGGCGGTGATGTTGGCGATGGGGATGATGGTGACGAAGATGAGGGCGAGGCCGAACCATGCCAGCCGCCCGCCCCACCATGCCAGCAACAGACTAATCGCCACGAAGCCGACGAGGAAGGCCGCCGCCCCCGCCCCCTTCAGATTGGCGACGCTGGGCAGGCCGATAAGCATCCCCAACTGGTCGGCCACATTCTCGAATATCGCATAGCGTGACCCGAACCCGTACCCGAACCCCACCCCATAAGCGCGGCTCATCCAGTAGCGTATCAACAGGTAGCTGCCCGCCGCGAGGATGAACGGCCCGTGCTGCCAGAGCAACGGTATGAGGTTTGAGGTTTGAGGTTTGAGTTGTGCTAGTATCGCATTCGACCTTGTAGGGGCGTGATTTATCCGGCCCTGCTCATCCCCACCATCTGTAGGGGCAACACTACGCTCCGCGGCCCTTGTGGGAGAGGCGGGGTGAAGGTTCGGGAAGAACAGCCAATCAACCAGCAGCAGCAGGGCGGGGATGATGACCGCCACCTCTTTGGTCAGAATCGCGGCCAACATCCAGAGCAGGGCAAGGTCGTATTGCCAGCGGCGGCCCGTCTGTCGGTAGGCGACGAAGCAGATGAGGCAGAGGAAGGTGAATAGCATCGCGGGTACGTCGGCGATGCTTACCACCCACGTGACCGCGCCGGGGTGGGTAGGGTGAACCGCGAACAAGGCGGCGGTCAGCCCCGCCAGCAGCCATGACCGGCGCAGCCGATAGACGAATAGCCACACTAGCCCAATGGTAATCGCGTTCAGGGCAATATTGGTTAGCCGCCAGCCGACCGGATTGTTCCCCCACACCGCGTTGTCGAAGTCGAACAGCAGCAGGATGAGCGGGCGGTAGAAGAACACCGTCAGCGGCTGCACCCCGAATGCGGCCCAGCCGGGCGGTAGGCTCTTGTGGCTCAGGTAGTCGAAGTCCTCGGATACCCAATAGTAGCTGAGGGTGGGCAGGAACAAGGCGATGCCCAGCAGCAAGGGGACTAGCAGGCTGGCCCATTTTGCCACTGCGAGGGAGCGTGATGTGGTTGTCGGCAAGGTGATGGCGGTCATATACTCCCCGTGTGTGCTAGGGTTGGACGGTGGTCAGCAGCTTGTCCGCGTTGTCGTACTCAGTCACTACCCCATCGGCATAGCCAAAATAATAGTCGGGCGTGTTGCTCGGTTGCTTGATGGCACTGCTGAAAGAGGGGCGGCGGTACAGAAAATCGTCGTATATTCGCAAGCTGAGGTCGTTGTAGGTGAGCCGCATCGCGGGCTGGAGACCCTCGTTCAGTATCCATGCCCGCTTGTAGGAGAGGGGGATATTGGTGAAGAAGAAGCGGCTGCCATGCGGTGGGTTTGGCACTGCCGCCTTCACCTGCGCGGTGAAGCTGCGCGTCACCTCCGCCGCCACTCGCCACTCCTCGTTATGCACCATCATGGTCCACCCGCCATAGACCGCCAGCAGCGCAACTATCACGATGAGGAGGTTTGAGGTTTGAGGTTTGAGGTTTGAGTTGGGGTTCAACTCCTCCCCCTCTGGGGGAGGCGGGG
>JBBSEE010000130.1:0-6916 GCA_038239995.1 Chloroflexia bacterium
GCGGCCAGCCCCGCCGCGTTGGTGGCGGCGGGGTGATGTGGGGGCAAGGCTAAGGGATTTTAGATTTTGGAAGACCGTACTCAAACCTCATACCTCAAACCTCATCAGCAGACACCTCGAAGCAGGGGATGCGCTTGCGTACTGCGTCCACCTCGCCTAGTTCCAACGTGGCGGTGACGATTTGCTCATCCTCACCGCCCTCGGCTAGCACGCGGCCCCAAGGGTCAATTATCAGGGAGTGGCCGAAGAAGACGCTGTTATCGTCGCGGCCCACGCGGTTGCAGGCGACCACGAAGCACTGGTCTTCGATGGCCCGCGCGATGAGCAGGGTGCGCCAATGTTCCAAGCGGGGATGGGGCCACTCCGCGGGCACCCACAGAATACGCGCCCCGGCCACCGCTAGTTCGCGGGCAATTTCGGGGAAGCGTAGGTCGAAGCAGATGAACGTGCCCCACTTGCCGTACTCCGTGTTCGCCAGCCCCATCTCCGCCCCGCCGGGGGCAAGGTAGATATGCTCATCCATCAGGGGGAAGAGGTGACGCTTGCGGTAGCGGGCCAGCAACGCCCCATCCGGCCCGATGATATAGCTGGTGTTGTATACCCGCCCGTCCGCCTCTCGCTCCGGTATCGAGCCGCCGCCGATGTACAGCCGATGCCGCGCCGCCAGTTCGCGCATACAGTCGAGTGCTTCACCGCTGCCCGGCGGCTCGCTCAGTTCGGCAATGCGGGTAAGGGCGTACCCGGTGGTCCACAACTCTGGCAATAGCACCGCCGCCGCCCCCTCATCCGCCGCCTGCGCCAGCATCGCCTCGGCCCGCACCATGTTCTTGCGCCGTTCGCCCAGCGCAATATCCATCTGTAGCGCGGCCACCTTCAGGGTTGGGTTATTGTGGTCCATCGCCTGCCACCCTTTCGCCAGTAACTGAACACTATTTCTTCTTGCGGCCAATCAGGTTGCTGATACGGCGGTTGGGTGGGGGCAACTCGGTCAGCCGCCCGGTAATGGTGGGGGGATGACGCGGGGGGGCGACTTGGCCGCCGGTGATGCGCCGCTGGATATAGTTGACTGTGCCTAGTGCCCGCATCACTGCGTCATACAACACGCGGTCGGGCTTGTCGCTGTGTTCCAGCCAATAACGCGCCTCCTCATACATGGCGCGGGCGCGGCCCTTCTTGCCGTACAGTTGCTCTAGCACCCGCGCCAGCCGATAAGCCAATGCCGCCCGCCAGTTGGGGTGGGGGCGGGGGGTGGGGTTGCCATCACCCTGCTGGGCGAACAGTATCTTGCTGCCCAACTCCACGTATTGGCCCGCCGCCAAGCTGGTGTGCTTCAGGGTGTATTCGTACACATCGGCATCGCATAGCACCTTACAGGCTTCGGTCAGGTAGTCACCCTTAATCAGGTGACGCACCATACTCATCTTGTCCTTGAACCACAAGTCCTCGTCCTCGTCCTTGCGGGCGGCGGGGTTATAGAAGTCGGCCATCACCCGATGATAGAGGCTGAGGTCGCGCGGGTTGACGTTAATCCGCATAAAGTGGGCAAGGATAGGGTTGACCTTGATTTCATCGCGCTTGCCCCCTGCCAGCAGGCGACGATGCAAGCCGAGCAGGGCGAGCTTCACCTCCCGCTCCAACACGCGGCTGTGGAACAGGGTACTGGCGGCGCGGTCTTTGTCCGCAAGGGCGGCCACCTGCACCACCAGTTGGTACAACTCGCTCTCGGACAGCGACCATTTGTCCTCCGCGGCGATACTGAGCATCTCCAACGCCTCGCGCTCCGCCTGTGGTAGGCTGGCCCGCACTTGGTCGTAGAGTTTGTACAGGGGGGTACGCCAGCCGCCATGGTCAATCACTTGCTCCAGCCCCGGCTGGGGATAATCCTGATACTGCGAAATCAGCGCGTTGATGAGCAGGGGGTTGCCGCTGGTCACTTGGATAATCTGGTCTTGCTGGCTGCGGGTCAGCCGCCTGCCGCCCGGTATGGCGTTGCCTAGCAGGGCGTAGACATCGCTCGGCTTCATCGCCTGCAATTCGATGAAGTCGCCGAAGCGCAGGCCGGGGCGTGGCTCCAGCACGAACTCTTGGCGGCAGAGCAGTATGATGAGGCTGTCGCCAATCTCATTGTTCGCCGCCGCGGCCAGCAGTCGCTCGTAGCTGGGGTCACGCACGCGGTCGTTATCGGGGTCAATCAGGGTCTGGAACTCGTCGAGGATGATGAGAAAACGCTTGTAGCGCAGGCACTTGAGCAGCAGGTCGAGGGCCTGTTCGCGGGTGGCGGGGGTGACGCTGCCGCGCAGTTCGCGGATGGCTACGCGGGCGAGGTGGACGATGCTCGGCTCCTGCCCCATGGACGCGGCCAGCACATAGTCGAACTGAGGTTGCTTGCCTTGCGGCCCGTGCGTGTAGCTGTACAACGAGGCCAGCATATTCTTGCCCACCCCCGGCGGGCCGATGATGGCGACGCAGCGGCTCTCGCCCGCTAGCTGCTCCACTTGTTGCAACTCGCTGCTGAAGCCGCTCACCTCCCGCTGGGGGGCGATTACCAGCCCGCGGGCACTGCGGGGCACCCGCAGCCGAAAGCCCACCCCGAGCATCTCCTTGTCACGGGCTACCCCCACCCGCACGCTGCCGGGGTAGTAGGGGTAGAAGATTAGCTCTTCGCTGTCGGTGTCATGATTGGGCCAGCCGCCTTTTGATTCCGCCGCTGGTCGGCCCTCGCTCGTTGCGCCCATCGCCCTCCTCCTGTTCCACCCATCAGGCCGCGCGTGTCTTCGCGCTCATGGGGGATTATAATACCTAGACATAACGTTGTCAACGCTCAAGCGTGATGATTAGAGGAATATTAGAACCATTCACCTTACCCCGCGGGGATGAAACTTTGCCCCCCGATAATGCGTTTTAATATGCAGAAGCATGAAAAAGAGGGGCCGCCGCCATTTGGGTGGCACATGGCTTGCTTTATAAGGACAGCAGAACGCAAAATAGAAGATAAGCTGGCTCTAGCCAGACCGAGTAACAAGAGGAGATTGATGATGAGCAACACCAAGATTAACCCGAACCCGACTACTGTCACCATTGCCGACCTATGCGAGGCCATCTACAACGGCAAGGTGCGGGCGACCAGCACGGAAGATTACTACCTCATCAAGATGCGCGATTTGGTGCAACTTTCGCGCGTCGCCCAGAACTCGCGCCCCCAGCCCCGCCGTGAGCTTACCCGCCCGCTGGCGATGGCGAGCTAGACCCTACCTACCTTCTGTCCGCGGCCCACCGTCGCAGTCCACGCCTGTAGCCAATGTGGGCCTCCCTAAGCAATCTTCACGTACCCTCCCTTTCTATCTCCGAGCGGCAGATGCCCCTTATCGTAGCGATACGGTCGGGGGCATTTGCTATTTTGGATTTGGGATTTTAGATTTTGGATTGAGTTACACGGTTGGCGGACATCCCCGCCCTATTGGGTAGGGCGGTGCGCCGCCCGCCCCTACGTCACTAGCCGACGTTATCTATAACTTGTGGATAAGTTCGTGGATAACTACCTTTTTTGTGGCCGCATATTCGGCTATAATAGGGGCAGGTGGAACCCCTAATCTTGCTGGATAGAGAGAAACCCCAACCTTGATACTATCTGACCGTGACATCCGCCGCGCCATCGAGCAGGGGGTGATTAAGATTGACCCGCTGGAAGATGATTGGCCCTCCCGCCTCGGTTCCTGTTCGATAGACTTCCGCCTCGGCCACCGCTTCGGGGTGTTCAACTTCACCTCTTACCCATACGTGGATGCCCGCGACCGCGCCTCGGCGGAGGCGATTGTTCGCCATATCGAGGTCGAGGATGACCGTCCCTTCGTGATGCACCCCGGCGAGTTCGTGCTAGCCACCACCGCAGAGTGGCTGGAGTTGCCCGACTACCTACTGGGGCGCATCGAGGGGCGCAGCAGCCTCGGCAGGCTGGGCATTATCGTGCATGGCACCGCTAGCATCTTCGACCCCGGCTGGCGCGGCAACCCCACGATGGAACTAGGCAACCTCGGTCGCCTCCCCGTCGCCCTCTACCCCGGCATGAGGATTTGCGCCTTCACCTTCGAGGAGCTAACCTCGCCCGTTGATGTGCCATACTACAAGAAGCAAGGCAACAAATATGCGGGCCAACGCCGCCCCGAAGCCAGCCGCCTCGCGCAGGACGACGAACTGCGGAATAAGGGATTAGTGATGCTTTGCGCTACCTAAAAGATAACGATATACGCGCCGCCCTAGAGCAATCGCCCCCGCTGGTGGAAGGGGTGCGTGACCTCGGCGTGCAGCTACAGCCGAACGGGATTGACCTGACCGTGCAGCGGGTGATGCGAGTTAGTGGCGCGGCGCGGGTCGGCTTCGACGGCGATGAGACGCAGCCCGCCCCCGCTGACGAGTTGGCGTTCGATGCGGACGGTTGGCTGTTCCTCGCCCCCGGCTGCTATCGCGCCCGCCTCGCCGAGCGGGTCAACATCCCCGCCGATGTGGTCGGCTTCGCCAAGCCCCGCTCCACCCTCGTGCGGAGCGGGGTATCAGTCAACAGCGCGATATGGGATAGCGGCTACAGCGGCTACAGTGAGGTTGGCCTTATCGTCCATAACCAACAGGGCATCCACCTCAAGCGCGGCGCACGCATCTTGCAGATGTACTTTTTGCGCCTCGACGCAGCGGTGGACCAGACCTACAACGGACGGTATCAGGGCGAAAACAGCGCGGCAATTTTAGATTTTGGATTTTAGATTTTGGATTGGGGCATCAGGTAGGTAATGTAGGGGCGTGATTTATCACGCCCTTGCTGGGATAGGGAGGCAGAGATGAGCGATGACCTGTTCGCCACATACGGCGGCAAGCTGAACGGCGGCCACCCCGCGATTGACGCGGCGGCGCAGCAGACCGATGCGGGCACGCTGTACTTGCAGCAGCCCGGCGCGGTGATGCTCGCCAAACCAAGCGTCAACCTTGCGGCGATGCGCCCCTTCCTTGAGGGCTTCGACCCGGCCCTGCAATTTCCCGCCTACCTCGATGACCCTACCCCGCTACCAGAGGGGGCGAGTTTGGTGAAGGCGGCGGCGCAACTCTGCTACGCCAGCTTCGGGCCGGGGCGCACCACCAACGCCAACGCGGGCCGCTACTTCGACAACATTCGCTCCTCCGGTCACGGTTCGGTGCTGGAACACGCGGTCTATAGCTTCCTCTGCTACGGCGTGTCGCGCAGTCTCACCCATGAGCTAATCCGCCACCGCGCGGGGTTCGGGTTCAGCCAAATCAGCCAACGCTACGTGTCGGGCAAGGTGCTACGCTTCGTGGAGCGACCGGAATACGCCGACCAGCCCGACCTGCACGCCCGCTTCCTTGCCCGCATAGATGCCGCCGCCGCCGAGTACGCCGCGATTGCCGACCGCTTGCTGGAGCTACAGGCTGAGGGCGACGCGATGCTCACCGCCGAGGCCCGCACCGACCTTCACAAGAAGGTGCAGCAGTGCGCCCGTTCGGTGCTGCCCAACGAGACTGAAGCCCCCCTCGTGGTCACCGCCAACGCCCGCGCGTGGCGGCACTTCATCGAGATGCGGGCCAATCCTCATGCCGAGATTGAGATTAGGATGCTGGCTTTCCGCGCCTTCCTCTGCCTGCGCGAGGCCGAGCCGGTGCTGTTCGGCGATTACACGGTGCAGCCGCTCTCCGATGGTACCCACAGCGTGTATGCCGAGTACCGCAAGGTGTGACCATTTTAGAGTTTGGATTTTAGATTTTGGATTGGTGATGTAGGGGCGTGATTTATCACGCCCTGCCCCAATGCTCCTATTTTGGAATTATCAACCTTGTCCCGCCGCTGGCCGCGTGCTATAATGTGGCAAGCGTAAAGGAGCAAGCGCATGGCCGAGACCACCACCCGCGAACCCAGCTATCTTCCCCCCACCGCCGAGCGTGAGCGCGTCCCGCAAGCGGCGATTGACGATGTGGTACGCCAAATCGCCGCGCAGTTTCACCCTGAGCGCATCATCCTGTTCGGTAGCTACGCCTATGGCAACCCCGGCCCCGACAGCGATGTTGACCTGCTCGTGGTGATGGATACCCCACTAGGCGAGATACAGCAGGGGATCGCCATTCGGCGGGCAATTAGCAAACACTTTGCCATGGACTTGCTGGTATACAAGCCCGAGGTGCTGACCGAGCGGTTGGCATTGGGCGACCCCTTTCTCAAAGAAATTACGGAGCAAGGCAAAGTTCTATATGAATGCCATAACCGCTAGATGGGTAGAGAAGGCTGAAGGTGACTACGAAATGGCCGAGCTTGCTCTACAATCGGGCAAGAGACGTGTGTACGATGGGGTCTGCTTTCACGCCCAACAATGTGCGGAGAAGTACCTTAAGGCATACCTGTTTGAGCATAGCAAATCCTACCACAGGACGCACGACTTGGACAACTTGCTGGATTTTTGCCTCCCGTATGATAGTGACTTCGCATCGCAGCGTAGCACACTAGCAGGGCTAGAGCCGTACTCTGTTGAAATTCGCTATCCCGACCTCTTTGCTAATGCGAGGGATGCACAGTTGGCATTCAACGACCTAAGTTCCTTCCGCACCTTCATCCGCAGTAAACTTGGCCTCTGAGGAGCAACGATGAGCGACGACCACGACCACTCTACCCCCCACCACCACGCCGATATTGCCTACCCCGACTTGTCGCAGCGCGAACCGACCACCAGCGCACCGTTGATGGGGGTGAACGCGGGCGAGGATGAGGGCCGTGAACCCGCCCGCAACCCCACTGCGCCGCGCAACCGCGACGGACAGTTTATCTATCGCCCCCCCGATGTGGGCGGGCGGCTGACGATTAAGGAGATGGCCGCCGACGAACGCCCCCGCGAGAAGCTGATTAGTCGGGGCGCGGGCAGCCTAA
>JBBSEE010000131.1:0-6915 GCA_038239995.1 Chloroflexia bacterium
CCCCGCAATTGCCTACGCCGCCACCGCCGCGGTGATTGGCTACTCCATCTCTACCTTCATCGAACGTTACTCGCGAGAGATTATCACCTACCAGCAGATACAGGCCAACGATGCCGCCGAGTTGCACATCGCCCACGAGATCCAGAGCAGCCTGATGGCTCCCAACGAGCTACGCAATGGCGGCTGGCAGATTGACGCGATTTCGATACCCGCCCGCGAGGTGGGCGGCGACTTCTATGAGTATATCCCCTACTTCGGCGATGTGAACAGCATCGGCGGGATTGCGATTGGCGACGTATCTGGCAAGGGGATACCCGCCGCCTTGCAGATGGCGGTGGTGCGGACTATCTTTCGGATTGAGGCGCGGCGACGGGTGCTGCCTGCGGAGACGCTCACGCGGGTGAACCAGTCGCTGCAAACCGAGATGCCCAGCGGGATGGTCACGCTGCTGTACGCCTTCATTGACCCCAAGCAAGGGACCATGCACTTCGCCAATGCGGGCCACAACTATCCCATCATGCTGAACGGCAAGGTTAGCGAACTGAAGCTGGCCGGGTTGCCGCTAGGCATATATGACGAGACCGAGTATGAGGAACAGAGCGTAGTGGTGCCGCCGGGTACTAGCATTATCTTCTATACTGACGGGGTGGTGGAGGCGCGGGATAATCAAAGCCAGATGTTCGGCTTTCCGCGGCTGTTGGAACTCGTCAGCCAGTGCGTGGGCATGGAGCCGAAAGGGATACTCGACCGAATCGTCAATTCGGTGCAGAGTTTTGTCGGTGACGAACCCCCTACGGATGATATTACCGTGGTGGTGATGCAGCGCAGTCTGGCTCACGAACAACCACACTAGCGGGATACCAAACATGGCGAAAGCAATCATCGAGGGCATCAATGGACCGAGCCAGCCAACCGAGGCAGTTCTAAGCATTCCGTCGGCCACGGCGGAGCGCATCACCCAAGCGCATGGGGCGGTGGAACAGACCGCATTGCGCTCACACGTGGCCTACGCGCTAGATGACCGTCTTCGCATCCTCGACCTCGACACCTTCAGCGGGTCGGAACGGTTCATGGCGGGGACGAAGATGGGGGCGGCGTTCGCCGAGGGGATGAAGCTATACCTCAACGCCTACTACCAGCAGTCTATCAGCGCGTTCAAGACCGCGCTCATCGCCGCGTATGTGGATGGGGATGAAGCAGCCCGCATCTGGCAGCGGGAGCGGGCGATTATCCACCTCTACCTCGGCAACAGTTACGCCAACCTCGACCACTGGACCAATGCCTTCAACGAGTATATGAATGCGGTGCAGATAGATGCAGCGTTGGCCGAGGGGCATTACAATTTGGGGGTCGCCTTCAGCGCGGGGGGCAAGCTGCGCGAGGCGGTGGCTGCCTTCAAGGTGGCCTTGCAGTACAACCCCGACTTGTATGAGGCGCGGTTCGCGTTGGGGCGCACCTACCACGAACTGGGCGATTATGCCCACGCCTACATCGCCTACACGGTGGCGCGGCAATATCGCCCCAACGCTGCGGAGCCGATATACTATCAAGGTTTGCTGCACCAAGCGCATGGTGAGGAGAAGCAGGCCGCCCTCTGCTTCGCTGAGGCCTTGCAGGTAGAGCCGGATTATAAGTACAACCAACCGGGGGAGAGCAGCGAGGATGAGGTTGCCACCGTCCAAGATGCCAGTTGGCACTATCGGCTAGCCGACGAACTGAAGGTCAAAGGCAACACGCTGGGGGCGATGCGGACCTATCAAACGTTGTTGGAGCGGGAGCCAGAGCAGCACCGCGCCCGCTACCTGCTGGCGAACCTGCTGGCGCGGCAGCGCAATTGGCAGCAGGCGATTGCTGGGTACCGCCGCGTGTTGGAGGCGCAACCGAACAACGTCTCCGCCCGCCACAAGCTGGGGCTGGCCTTGCGGGCGGTGAGCAAGCTGCGCGAGGCCTACAACACCCTGATTGAGTGCGCGAGGATGCAGCCGCGCGACGGTTCGATATTCCTCAGCCTCGGCATCGTGTTGAGCGACCTCGGCCAATTGCAGAACGCCATCCGCAGCTTGGGCCGCGCTGCCCAACTGTTGCCCCACGACCCGCAGGTGTTCTATCGGCTGGGGCGGGCACTGATTAGCGCGGGCTACGAGCGATATGCGCTAGCGGCGTGGCAGCGGGCAGTGGGCCTTGACGCGGATTGGGAGAATGCACGATATGACCTCGGTGTGCTATACTTGCAGCGCGAGTTTTATAGCGAGGCGATTGGCGAGTTCGAGCAATTGCTGAAGCGGCGGCCCGATGACCGCGAGGCTATCTATATGCTGGCCCTTGCCTACAAAGAGAGCGGACGGTTGGAGGAGGCGGTCACCCTGTTTGAACACGTGCTGGCCCAAGCCCCGCAGAACCTGATGACCCATTTCCACCTCGGCGCGACCTACTTGCGGCTTGGCCACCCCAACGAGGGCCTGCGCCACATCCGCATCTATGAGGGGCTGAAGGCCAATCGAGCAGCGGGATTAAGGGAGGTAAGTTGAGCGACAGCAGCCGTAGCAATCAAGTTAGCAATCTCGTGGCCCGACTGGAGCAGACCCGCCAGTGGGCGCAGGATGAGGCCGAAGAGACAGTCAGCACCAGCCAAGTGTTGCACTTCCAAGTCGGTGCGGGTCAATACGCCCTGCCCATCGTACAGGTCAAGGGGGTTGACCGCCTGCGCCCGCTTACCTATGTGCCCGGTGCGCCCTCGTTCGTATTGGGGGTATGTAACCGACGCGGCACGGTGCTACCCTGCGTCAATCTAGGCGAACTGCTGGGGGTGAAGGGCGAGCCGGTGGGCAAGGAGTCGCGGCTGGTGATTATTCAGGACAGCGACGGCAGCGGCTTGATTGGCCTGCTGGTAGACCGCACCCACGATGTGGTCAATATCAGCAGCGACAGCATCGAACCGCCGCTGCCCACCCTCGAACACGCCACGATGCTCAGTGGGCAGGCACGGCTGCGTAACGGGCAGATGCTGTTGCTGCTGGAGCCCAAGGAGTTGCTGAAGCGAATGATGCACCGAGGCGGCAGCAGTGGATAGAGTGGATATGGTGGTCATCAACCTCGGCCACCACGATTTTGCCCTGCTGCTAGGGCAGGTGGAGAACGTCATCACCGCCAGCAGCGACCGGCTGGAGCTAATCCCCAAGCCCGGCACTATGCCGCTATGGTTGTCGCAGATGCGCCTGCGCTACCTCAGTGAACGTTTGCTGATAGTCGAACTGGGGCGCAAGTTGGGGCTAGAGCAGTTTGCCGAGGTGCAGAGCAGCGAGGTGCTGATTGTCCATGTCGGCGATGGGCTGCGCTGTGCGTTGGCGGTTGATGCAGTCAAGCAGATTGTACGCGCCCCCCTAGAGAGCATTCACCCGCTGCCCGCGTGGCTGAATGGTGACAACACCCAACTGGTGTGGGCCAGCTATCTGGACGACGCAGGCAATATCACCCTGCTGCTCGATTGCAATTCCTTGTTCAACTACGCGGAGCGGCAATGGCTGACCCGCGCTATCAACTGAACTGGTGGTCTTGAGCTTATGTCCAGCGATTTCAACGCCGACCCCAACCTGCTAGCCCGCTTCCGCGAGGAGGTGGACACCTATCTGCTTATCTTGCAGCAGGACCTGATTAGCCTTGAGCATGACAAGGATAATCCCGAACTGCTGCGCGAGATTATGCGGGCGGCGCACACGATTAAGGGCAACGCCCAGATGATGGGCTTCCGCCAGATTGCCCGCATCATGCACAGCCTCGAAGATATTACCGCCGCGATGCGGAATCGGGAGATGGAGGTTGACCAACAGGTCAACGACCTGCTGTTCGAGGCGATTGATATGGTGGACATCCTCACCAAAGCGCAACTCAGTCGGCAGGAGATACCGATTGACCCCGAAGAGCTAATCGCCCGCCTAGAGCAGTTGAAGCCCAAGTCGGCCACGCCGAGCCAGCCGCATGACAACGGCGCGGAAGCGGATGCCACCAGCCCGACCACTGCCAACCCCCCCACCACCAGCCCCACCACCGAGACCGCAGGCAGTGCGATTGTGTCGGTGCAAGACCAGTCGGTCAGGGTGCGGATCGAACGATTGGACGCACTGATGTCGCTGTCGGGCGAGATGGTGATTAGCCAGATGCAGAGCGAACGGGGCATGGAGGGGGTACGCGGGCTGCTGGGGGCGATGCGGCTCCGCAGCCAGCAGGTCAATGGCCTGCGCGACCGCGTCGAGCGCGAGTGGGGCAACATCAGCCAAGAGGATTTGCAGCGTGAGCTAGACCAAGTCATCGAGTTTGACGAGGCCTTGCAGGGGATGAACTCCGACTCCCTCGCGGTGCTAGAGGAGTTCAACGCCAACCTGAACGCGATTACCGATGAGTTGCAGGATACAGTGCTGAACCTGCGGATGCTGCCGATTGAGACCATCTACAGCCAGTTCGCCCGCACCGTGCGCGACCTTGCGCGAGAGCGGGGCAAGCAGGTCAACTTCTTCCCCATCGGTGGCGAGACCGAAGTGGACAAGCGCGTGCTAGAGGGGCTGAACGAGGCCCTGATACATCTGGTGCGTAACGCGCTGGACCATGGCATCGAGCCACCGGAGCAACGCATCAAGGGGGGCAAGATACCGATTGGGCAAATCATCATCCGCGCCACCAGTCGTGGTGGGCAAGTGGTGGTGGAGGTCAGCGACGACGGGGCGGGGATTGACCCAGAGCGGCTGAAGGCGGTCGCCGCCCAGCGGGGCATCATCAGCGCAGTGGAGGCGGCCAAGATGAACCCTGCCGACGCAATGCAACTGGTGTTCTACTCCGGCTTCAGCACCGCCACCCTCATCACCGATACCAGTGGGCGGGGGGTGGGGATGGAGATAGTGCGGAACGTGGTCAGCAGACTGGGCGGCAGCCTAGAGTTGCAGTCCGAGGTGGGGCGAGGCACCACTATCACCTTGCGGCTACCGATTACCCTATCCGCGATTCGCGCCCTGTTGGTCCGCACGCGCGGGCAGGTGTTCGCCCTCGCCACCAACGCGGTCGAGTCCATGCTCTACATCGGCCTTGAGGACATCATGGCGATGGAGGGGCGAGAGGCGATTGTGGTGGGCGCACGCACCGTGCCTTTGCTCCGCCTCGACGAGACGCTGGGTCTGCATCGGGGGGAGCAAGCCACGAACATCAACCGACAGATGGTGGGGATGAACACGGGTCTGCGCCTTCCCGACTTCAACGCCAAAGCCGAACTCGAAGATGGTAGTGCCGCCTCCGCCATTCGCGCCCAGATTGCCCAGCTAGAGGTGGGCGGGCCAAACGATTGGTCTACACCCCACTCAAATGGCAAGCTGCATCTCAACCTTGATAGTAGGCTGGGCGGCCAGTTCTACGAGCCGGGGGTGGCAATCCAACTCGAAGGCAAGCTGCCAGTGGTGGTGCTACGGGGCAGTGAGCGGCAGGTGGCGATGCTGGTGGACGAATTGGTAGATGAGCGCGAAATCGTGGTGAAGCGGCTCAGTCCCATCATCGCCGAGGCCGAGCCAGTCGCGGGTACGACGGTGATGGGCGACGGCAGCATCGTGATTATCCTCGACGGCCCCGCCCTGCTCGACCTTGCGCGGAACACGATGAGCGGGCGGCGCGGCGATGAACTGGGGGTGGCCGCCGATTGGCGCGAACAGCTATCCCGCCCTCGTACCCCCATACTGGTGGTGGATGATTCGGTGACGACCCGCGAGCTAGAGCGCAGCATCCTAGAGGCGGCCAACTACAAGGTGGATATTGCGGTGGATGGGGTGGAGGCGTTGGCGATGCTGGAACACAACCGCTATGCCCTCGTCATCGCCGACATCGAAATGCCGCGCATGGACGGCTTCACCCTCACCGAGCGCATCAAGGCCGACCCCAAACTGCGAAACCTGCCGGTCATCATCGTCTCCTCGCTAGTGAACGAGGAATACCAACGGCGGGGCATCGAGGTGGGGGCGCAGGCGTACATCACCAAAGGCCAATTCGACCAGAACAATCTGCTAGACACCATTGAACTGCTGGTCGGGCGGGCGCAGGCGGCGGAGGTTTAGGTCAATCGCGCGGCGCGGAGGTGGGTCAGGGGTCAAGTTTAGCCCAAAGGTACTATTAGATACAGGGTTGACAAGCAATGATGTAAGGGTTATGATAGTGGTGTCGGAGGTAGCGTTGCAACCCGTCCCTAGCATTTTGTTGGGGCGGTGCTTTTCCGTGATTAGCGCGACGACATAGACGGACGAGGAAGGCTAATGGATAAACGCAGAATCCTAGTGGTGGACGATAGCCAGTTGGTGGCCGAGGCGGTCAAGGTCAAGCTGGAAGCAAGCAACTACGATGTCAGCCTTGCCTATAGCGGCGAGGAAGCGTTGGAGAAGGTGAAGGAAAGCTCACCCGACCTGATGATACTCGACGTGTATATGCCCGGCATTGACGGCTTCGAGGTCTGCCGCCGCCTGCGCGAGGACCCCGCCACCGAGAGCCTGCCTATCGTGATGCTCAGTTCACGCGGCAATATCAAGGAGAAGCTGGCTGGCTTCCGCGCTGGGGCCGACGATTATTTGGTCAAGGAGTTCGACCTGCTCGACCTACCCTACCGCGTCAAGCTGGTGTTCCGCCTACGCGGGGTGGAAGAGAAGGCGAATTGAGATGACCAGCGGCAACCGATGTAGCGCATCACCAATACAAGTTTAACCGGGTGGGACGGGATGGCGGGCAGCACTTCCTCCCCACCTTTTTTGCACAAAGAGTGGCTACGCAACGAATTGATAAGGGGTAGATGTGTCTAGCAACCAGATTAGCGTAGTGGTCGTAGAAGACTCGCCACTGATGAGCGAGATGATTGTTCGCGCCCTAGAGAGCGACCCCAGCATCAAGGTGGCAGGG
>JBBSEE010000132.1:0-6899 GCA_038239995.1 Chloroflexia bacterium
CCTACACTGATGATGTTGGTGGTAGGCAGCGGCTGGTCGGCGAGGATATAGAACACCCTCATATCGCCGAGCCTAAGCTCCCAAAACTGCTGGTTCGTTGGCAGTGCAGGGTCGGGACGCAAAGGCTTGCGATTGGTGGTTTGAACCGCAGGTTGCTGGGTTAGTTGCTCTTTAACCCGGTCAAACAAGTTCGCTCGCTTATGGGCGGGCAACCGCCTTGCTTGGGCAAATGCTCTGCTGGTGTAGCGGATTAGGTATGGCAACGGCAACCCTCGCGCGGCGATGTGTGTTGCAGCCTCGGACACTTGATATTATATCACCGCCCCCCCGCTCTGTCCAGCACGCGGTGAAGGTGATGACCAATTTGCCCCACGCAAAAAGCCAGTGCGGGGGCACTGGCTGGCGGTGGGCGAATTGCGACTTGCTAGCTGGCTTTGGCTAGCTCCTCGGCAGGGGTTTCCGCTTCGTCCTGCTCATCTTCGAGGTAGGGTGCGAACCTCACATCATCCTCCCAATTGCACGGGGGCACCCCCACCATCCAACGCAAGTCTTCACTAAACAAGCCCTTGCCGGATTTCTGCTGGGCCTCTATTGCTCTCAGCAAAGTAGCAAATAGGGGAATGCTTCGCAATTCCAGCGTGTTCCAGTCCATATCGCCAATCCCCAGCAGCGCGGCAATAGGGCGGCCATCTTGGGTCACTACGATTACCCCGTCGCCTACGTTCTTGGCAAACTCGGCCAGCGACGCGCCCACCTTGGTTATCTCTATCTTTTTCATCGTATCGCCTCCTAGCAACTACTAATCCTCATCTGCGACTGAGTTGAGCCATGCGACGAGGTTGGCCGCCGTGATTAGCTCTTTGCCGATGCGGACCATGTTACGTTCCTTCTCCCCAACCGATAGCACTCTCACAAGAGATGCTGGCTCATTGACGACGTAGAACACTCTAATGTCACCAATGCGAAGCTCCCAATATTCAGCCATGTTCGGTAGGGTTGCATCTATATGCAGCCGTTTGCGGTTGGTGGTTTCGATAGTCGGCTGATGTGCTAGCTGGCGGTCAACAGTTGTAAGGATGGTCGCTCTTTTGTTGGCGGTCATCTTCCGCACCTGCCCACCGGCTCGGTTTAGGTACATTATTCGGTAGGCCAATCGCTGCCCTTTGCGCTGGTAAGGCCGCTAGCTGAACAGGGTGCCCGTGATGCCGTTGCCCGCGAGGTAGTAGTGGGTGACGATTGCCACGCCGAGGTAGGCGATGCCGATGAACAACAGGGCGCAGACGTATGCGCTAATCCGCTGCGCGTTCTTGCCCACAGTGAAGCCCCAACTGACGAGGAAGGCCCACAGCCCGTTGGTGAAGTGGAAGGTGATGGCGAGGATGCCAACCACGTAGAAGGCGTAAATCCAGCCGTCCTGTAGGTAGCTCATCACCCCATCGTAGTTGGCGGGGCCACTCCTGAACTGGCCGAAGCGGAAGGTTAGCTGGTGGTAGAGCAGGAACACGAGCGCGATGATGCCAGTGGCCCGCTGCCAGAAGAAGGCCCAGTTGCGGTAGTAGCTGTAGCCAATCGGGTTCTGCCGCGAGTAAGCCATGATGTACAGCCCATAGATGATATGGTACAGCAGCGGCAGGTAGATGATGCCAATCTCTAGCACAAGAATGAGCGGGTTGTTGCGAATCTCGCCCGACACCTTGTTGAAGGAGGCGGGGTCGTTAATCGCAATCGCGTTCTCGTAGAAGTGGAACAGCATGAAGCCGCCGATGGGGATGATACCGAGCAGCGAGTGCAGCCGCCGCAACCAGAAGTGATTACGCATTACGAAACTACGGGCAGGCATAATCATGATTCGCCAACCTCCTTGTTTGGTGAGAGCCGACCTTAATCCCGCGCGACATTGCGCGGCAACTCCAATTTTACCATACCATCCCCACCTTGTCTAGCCGATTTGACCGCAACCTACTTAGGTGTTATAATCGTACTCGCCCGTCAGATATAGTGTTAATTGCGTTGCTGTTCTCCCCTGCTACTCTTTGCGGCGATGGGCACTTTACTTGCGGTTGTCGCGGTTGACCTTGCGCCCGTGGAAGTGTGCTACCATATTTCTCAGCCCCTAGCTAGAGAGTAGCTGGCCTCGCCTATGCCTGAATATGAGCTTATTCACTGCCTGAATTGCAAATCGGAACACCCTCAGAACCTGCGGGCTTGCGACGTATGCGGCGCATCGCTGATTCCCGCGCGGGTGACGCTCTACCTTGACCGCGCCGAAGCGGATATTCACCATAGCCGCTACGGTTTCGCCCGCGCCAATATGTCCAAGGCCGACCTTGAGATGCTGCGCCTGAGCGGGGATGAGCGCAAGCGGTTTATGTTCACCGCCCGCGCCTTCTGGTTGCAGGGCTTGACTTACTTCTACAAGGGATTGATTGATGAGGCCCGTGAGGAGTTGCTGCTCGCCTACCAGAACCTTGAAGGGCAGGCCCACGCCGAGCGGTTGAGCGCGGATGTGCTGAATATGCTGGGCAATATCGAATACTACCACGAACATCTCGACTCCGCGGCCGAGTATTATCGGCGCAGCAGCGTCGCCGCCGCCGCCGTCGAAGCGCACACCCTTGCCGCCCGCTCCCTCGCCAATCTTGCCAATGTGTGTAGCGAGCAGGGCCAACTTGAGCAAGCGGGCGAGCTATACGATAACGCGATTGCCCAAGCCGAGCTAGGCGACGAGCCGAACCGCCTCGCCGACACCTACCGCCTCGCCACCGCGCTTTATCTGAAGGCGGGGCCATTCGATAAGGCAAGGGAGTATGCGGAGAAGGCGTTGGCTCTCAGTGACCAGATTGACAGCCAAGCCACCCTCTGCCGCGTCCTCAGCGATGTCAGCAATGTCTACCTCAAGTCCGGCGATTTGGAGCGGGCGGAACAGTACCTGCAGCAATCCCAAGACCTTGCCCAGCGCAGCAGCTATCGGCTGATGCAATCGGCCAATCAGATATTTATGTGCGAGCTGGTGCTGACGCGCGGCGACTACGAATCGCTGTTCCAATACGCGATGCAAGCCTTCAGCCAAACGGGGGAGGCGGTCTTCTATCGGGCGGAGGCGGCTCTATATCTGATGCGCTACTACCTGATGCAGCAGGATTGGAGCCATGCTCGCCGTTACCTTCAGTTCGTCGAGGATACCTACAACACCTCATCGTCCGACCGTGACCGCATCTTCCTCACGCATGGTCGCGCCTTGCTGGCCGCCGCGTTGGGCGAGTGGGAGGAGGCCGACCGCTATTTCACCACCCTCGTGGAGTTGATTGCCGCCACCCGCGACCTCTACTGGCAGGCCACCGCTGAGGAGGAGTACGCTGCCGCCTTGCTGCGCCACCCCGACCCCGCCGCCCAAGCCCGCGCCAAGGCCGCGCTGGCCGATGCCGCCGCCGCCTTCAATCGATTGGGGCTGCCTCATCGCGTTGCCACCGTCACCGCCACCGTCGCCCGCTTGCCCAGTCGCGTCACCGCCCCACTGGTGGCCGCCCCGCCCGTGCCCGATGCCGCTTGACCTATAGGCGCAACCATGTTATAATAGCCCTACCGTTTTTCGCAGGGCCAATAGCGTCTAGTTAGCGATACAGCCACTATGCTTATTTTCATAGGCCAATAGTGTCTAGTTAGCGATACCTCATTATGCTTACTACCACCCCAGCTTCAAAGTCGCTCGTATGCGTGTCCTGTCACACGCCCAATCGCTATGACCTTCGCACCTGTACCGCGTGTGGAATGTCGCTGGCCGCGGCGCGAGGTCACTTCTACCTCGACCGTACCGAGGCGGACATTGCCGCCGGGCGTTACGACAGTGCCCGCAGCAACCTTGCCCAAGCCGATGTGGAGATGATTGGCCTGTCCCGCGAGGAGCGCAAGCAGCACCTGCTCACCGCCCGCGCCTTTTGGCTGCAAAGCCTGATTTATTATTACAAGGGCAGCACCAACGAAGCGCGGGAGGAGATGCTGCTCGCCTTGCAAAACCTCGAAGGCAGTTGCGGCGGCGAAATCCTGCTTGCCAACGTGCTGAACCAACTGGGCAACGTGGAATATTACCATGAACATTACCACGAGGCGGCGGACTATTATCAGCGCAGCAGTGAGGTGGCAATCGCCGTAGGCGTACACACGATTGCCGCCAAAGCGATGGCGAACCTCGGCATCATCAATGCCGCCAACGGCCACCTCGACCACGCCCTCATCTCCTATGCCAACGCACTGGAGCAGGCCGAACTCAGCGGCGACCCCCTACGTAAGGCGGAAACCTACCGCCTCGTCGCTGGCTTCTACGTAGATGCTGGCCCCGGCAGCCGCGCCCTGCACTATATCGAAAAGGCGGTCGCCCTGCGTGACCAAATCGAAGACCAGTCCGCGCTTGCCCGCATCCTGCTCGATGGTGGCGAAGTCTACCTCAAGTATCGCGACCTCGACAAGGCCGAGGACTACCTCCGCGATGCGATTAGCCATGCCCAGCGCAGCGACTACAAACTGGTGCTTATCCCCTCGCTCGTGGCCATGGCCGAGTTGATGCGGCTGAAGGGGCAGGCTGAGGAATGGCTGAATTATGCCACCCGCGCCTTCAGCCAAATCGGCAGCTCGGTGATTAACAAAGCCACCGCCGCGCTCCAGCTCGTCCGCTACTACGCCAGCGTGGGGGAGTGGGTTACCGCCCGCCGCTATATCCAGTCCATCGAAGACATCTGTAGCACCAACCCCGAAGGCGAAGAACAGATTGACCTCAACCATGCCAAGGCCATCCTCCACACTGCGCTGGGCGAATGGGACGAAGCGGGGGGCTATTTCCAGCAAGCGATTACCCTCGCCGAAGACCGCCACCACAAGTTGAGCCTCGTCACCCTACAGGAAGCCTACGCCACCATGCTGCTGCGCCGCGCCGCCACCGCCCATGACCCCGCCGTCTACCAACAAGCCACCACCCTGCTCAAGCGGGTGGCTGAAGATTATCGCATCATGGAACTACCCCATCACATCGCCACCGTCGAGGCTCTGCTCACCGCTAACCCACCTATGTAGGCAAACTTGATATGACTAATTCGACCCCGATTATCTGCCCGTCCTGCGCTGCCGCCAACGCGGAGAAGACCACCTCTTGCGCGGTCTGCGGCCATCCCCTTGTTGTGGCCCATACCATCTTCTATCTCGACCGCGCCACCGCTGATGTGGCTGCCGGTAACTACGACCAAGCCCGCGCCTACCTATCCAAGGCCGACACCCAGATGCTATCCCTGACCGGAGATGAACGCCGCGCCTACCTGCTCACCGCCCGCGCGTTTTGGATACAGGGCCGCATCTACATCCAGCGGGGGCAACCAGAGGAGGCGCGGCAGGAACTGCTACTGGCTCTACAGAATGTGGATGGGGTAGAGGGTGGGGGGCGAGTGCAAGTGGAGACGCTGCACAGCCTCGGCACCGCCGCATATTACCTCGACCATGTGGAGGAAGCGACCGACTACTACACCAAAGCCAGTGCCCTCGCGGTGCAAATCGCCGAACATGGACTCGCCTCCCGTGCCTTCGCCCACATCGGCAACGTGTGCGTTACCAACGGCCAGCTAGCCGAGGCGTTGACCGCCTACCAACAAGCCCTAGCCGAGGCGGAACTTAGCGGTGAGGCTGCCCATCGGCTGGAAACCTACCGCCTCGTCGCCGCTTTCTACTACGCTGGCGATGGTCCCTTCACTACCGCGCTTGAGTTCATCAATAAGGCACTGACCCTGCGTCACCAGACCACTAATCAGCCTGCCCTCGCCCGTCTGCTGGGGGAGGCGGGCTATATCCACCTCGAACTGGGCAACCTCGACCAAGCGGAGGCCTATCTGCTGGAAGCCTACGACATTGCGGTGCGGGCCAACTACAAGGTGATGCAGGTGTCCAACCTTGTCTACCTCGCCGAACTGATGCTTACGCGCGGCAACCATGCGGCGGCCTTCAAGTATGCCACCCGCGCCTTCAACCAGATAAATATGTCGCAGGTGCATCGGGTCAACGCGGGCCTGCAACTGGTCAGATACTACATAATCCAGCGCGATTGGGCGCACGCGCTGCGCCACGTCCAGACTATGGAGGACATTTACCAAACCAGCCCTTATGACCGTGAACTGTTCGGCCTCAGCCATGCCCGCGCCCTGCTGCACGCGGCGATGGACGAATGGGACGCGGCCCAGCGTCACTTCGAGGAGGGACTGGCGATTGTGCAGCGTACTGCCAACCGCCTTGATGCCGCCGAACTGAAGGAGGAGTATGGCGCGATGATGCTGCGCCGCGCCGCCGCGGAAAATGCTCCTCACTTCGCTGACCAAGCACAGAAGCTGTTGCAGGCTGCCGCTGCCGACTTCGGTCAACTCGCTTTGCCCCATCGGGCGGCGGCGGTGGCGGCCCGCCTGTCTACTCTGCCCCAGTCGGCCACCGGCTAAAGCAGCACACTGGTAGTCTGCTCTCATTCTGTCGGCTGGTAAAACCAAAAGGCGCACCTCAGTGCGCCCCTACGAATTACCCTCAACTCAAACCTCAAACCCCACATATCCTATGCCTTGACCAGTGCCTTGATGCGCTCGATGGCCGCTCGCGTCGCTTCCTCGCCCGCCTTGATGAACTCGCGGTACTTGTCTACCTCGAAGCTGCTGTACATCCCCAGCTTAGGGGTAATCAGCACGTCGTAGGGGGCGGTCTTCAGTTTGGCGACGAGGGCCTCGGTCACTTCACGGACACTGAGCAGCACGCTGAACGCGCTCGGTGCTTTCTTGCCCTTCCGCACGCGGCGATAAATCCGTTCCTCCAGCGGTGGCACCGTGTTGCTGGCGATGATAATGTCCGCCCCCATCTCGTTCAACACGCTGCACGGCACTGGA
>JBBSEE010000133.1:0-6885 GCA_038239995.1 Chloroflexia bacterium
CCCCGCTGGGGGCTTAGTTTGTTGGGCAATAAAGGTCGTGATTGCAGCAGCACCGCGCAGGCGGCCAGTTCGACCGCGCTGCAACCCGCGCCGGTGAGCAGGGGCAGCCCGCCGCCCAGACCGGCGTAGACCTGTTGGCCCTGCACGCTGAACAAGAGTGACCCCGCGAAACCCTCATGCACGAAGTTGCCATACAAGCGGGCGATGGGTGGGCCGAAGCCGTAGCCCGCATACACACTGTCGCCCTTCACCGTCGCCAGCGGCACGCCCCCACCGTAAGCAGCGTAGACTTGCCCGCCCGTGACCGTGAACAGCGGTGGCCCACCCCCGAACTGTCGGTACACTGTGCCCATACGTTGCCCCCGCATCAGCAAAGCAAGCTAGAGCATCTCGCCGACGCGCTGGCTGAGTTTGTCTGCGCTCAACCATGTCGGCCAACTGGCCCAATCCCACGGCAAGTCCAGCGTCCCGCCGCTAATCGTGAAGTTGCTGTCCTGCGCCTCGGCACCTTGCGCGAGGTGGATGGTCTTGATGCTCTCCTGCACCGCTTCCTTGCCCACACTGTCGTGGCAGAGGTCGCGGAAAGCCTCGTTGATGGTGGGCAGGGCGTTCTGCTCCAGCGCGTTCATCGCGTCCATGTTGCTGGCAAAGCTATCCCAGTCTATATCGTACTTGATGTCGGTGCCGACGATTTGGCGTAGCGCGTCGTCGAACTTGGGGAACACATCTTCCTTCAGGGTCTTCAGCCTGCGCTTCTCTTCGAGTCCCACTGCTCTAGCCTCCTTACTTGACTGGCGGATGACGATTAAGGGCGACCACGGGTTGGAGCGGTCGGGATGATTATACCGCAAGGGGGCGGGGGCGGGCAAGGCACTAATCGCCCAACTGATTGCGGCCTTCAATCTTCTCGTCGAAGTAGCGGTCTACCGGCTGGGCGTGCATCAGCCGCTCGTAGACCTCCTGCGCCACCTTCATGTAGCGGCGCACGCTGCCGTCGCGGAACTCCACCTCTAGCACATGGCGAGGAATGTCGTAGCCGACGGAGTGGATGCGAGTGCTGTTGGGGGTGGGGGTGCGGTTCATGGTAGCTCCTTTATGCTAGCCGAGCGGATACGATGTACTCGAATAGCTCTTTCTTAGAGGTACGCTTGCGGATGGGGGTTACGCATACTTCAGTGAAGCCCTGAGCAGCAAAGATGGCCGCATATATCTCTTGGGTGGGCAGTACCACATCGTAGAACTTAGAGTTGCCCACTACATAGGAAACACGGGCGGCAGGGGCAAGAACTTGCCGTAGCGAAGCAATATGCTGGGCAATGTCATGAAAATACTTGTCAATGTACCGCCCCAAAAGGCTGCTACGCTGCGAAACTTCCTCAACCAATGCGTGGAAGCCGGGGTATGGCACTGGGTAGCTCTCGTCATGCTGCCAGCGGGTCAAGTTGCTGGTCGCGCATCCCCACGTGCCGCCAATTGCTTGCCAATCAAGCTCCCCCGCCTGTCGCCCATCGCGAAGGTAGCCCAGCCAATACATATACGGGCGCAACTCGCGGATATAACTCATCCGATTAGGGTAGGGTGGTGAGGTAATCACCTGTGTATAACGCCTAAGTGGTAGCATCGTGTCTAGTTGGCGAGCATCCCCACAAAGGGCCGCGATGCTGGTGGCTGGCAATGCTTGGACAGCAGAAGCAAAAATCTCGGCGGCGATACGGTCAAAGGTAGAGCGGATAGTTTGCTCGATTAGGATGGGAGGGGTCGGGCCGGAGCTTTGCTGGCGGAATGACATGGACTGATGACCAAAGCTAACCGAAGCTAGCTCTATCGCAGCGCGGCAGAACATCACGTTAAGCAAGTCGCGGGCAGCGGCTGGTAGGGTGGGTTGGTTGAATTGAGCGTGTAGGTAGGATAGCAAGCGGAGGCTAGCAGGCGGCCACCATTTGTCAATATCTTTAATCGGGGGCGACCAGAGGGGCAGCGGGGCATCGCACATAGTTGCTAGCGCATCAGCTAGCGTAACCTGTGCAGCTTGAATCGCCGGGGGGGAATACTGAGCGCATTTGGCCTTAGTTAGCCAGATGAGGAAGGGATTGATGTCCACCGTATCGCAGGCAATCCCCGCTTGAGCGCATACCAACGCAGTAGTGCCAGTGCCGCAGAAGGGGTCTAGCACCAAATCTTGTCGGTCACACGCGGCCACCAACTCCTCGACTAGATGTACCGAATAGGCCGGAGTAAGCCGTAGCCAACCATGCCGCCCTTGAAGGCGATTAGCGCGAAAGGTGAGATGCTCGTTACGCCTTGTGGGTTGGGGCAAGGGAGCAAGGTCAAGCAGCGGCAGTTGTAGACTATTGCTCAATGAGCAATACCTCCAACACTGTTTCTATTTCAGCACGGAGCGCGGCGGAGTTGCGGGCGAAGAAGGCGGCCAAATCATAGCCAACTACATCACGGAAGAATACATAGGTGCTGTCCACACTTGAGCCAGCAGTGGTACCACGCAGAATCAGCCACCGTGCGCGACGGTATCGCTCGGCTACACTGCCATCTATTTGGGTGGAAAGCAGGGCCACGACTGGAAGGTACAACCCGGCATATGCGCTTGAGGCATTAGCAATGTCGGCGTTCTGCCGCTTTGAGTCCTTGCTCTTATAGCCTTGTCTAACTTCAAAGACCGCCCCCTTAAGCGCAGCCGCAACATCTTGCTCCAACCCTACATAGGAAGCGGCATCACGCAGCCATGCAGCCACTGGCGACTGGCGGGATGGCTGGACTTGTGACAAGGGTATTCGCGCATCTAGCGATAGCTTGCGCGGCACATCAGCGGGGATAAGATATGACCACGCGACCGCCTCTGTATCCAACCCCAACTTATCCTGCAAGATTTGGCTGAAAAGCCACTGGCAGCCGATACCGAGTTGCCGATATACCGAGGTAATGCCCCCCGCGGCCCGATGGGCCGCGTACACCAAAGGCGAGTCCAAGCCGACCCAAGAGTAGAAGGGGTCGCTACCATATAGTTGACGAAACTGCTCGACAGTTAGGCCCGCTTGTCGCCCTTGCCCAAACATTGGGCGGTACTTTGCACATACGCGGATAGCTTTGACTAGCAAATCAAGGTAACTCTGTTCCGCATTATCCATGCTACCCTCCTGCTAAACAAACGCCCCACCTCCGCGCGGGAAGTGGGGCATGGTGCCATGCTAGTTAGATGTCCAGATTCTTCACGCTCTTAGCGTGGGTCTGGATGAAGCGTTTGCGGGGGGCGACGTTGCTGCCCATCAGCATATCGAAGGTTTCGTCGGCGGCGGCGGCATCGTCGAGCGTGACTTGCATCAGGGTGCGGTTCTCCGGGTTCATGGTCGTCTCCCACAGTTGCTCCGCGTTCATCTCGCCCAGACCCTTGTATCGCTGCATCGTCACCTTCTCGAACCCGCCCATCTCCTTGACCGCTAGCTCCATCTCCTCGTCGCTATACACCCACCGCTTGTCCTTGCCGCTCTGCACCTTGTACAGGGGCGGCTGGGCGATGTAGATGTTGCCATCTACGATTAGCTGCACCATGTGTCGGAAGAAGAAGGTGAGCAGCAGGGTGCGAATGTGCGCCCCATCCACGTCCGCGTCGGTCATGATGATGACCCGATGATAGCGCAGCTTCGCCATATCGGTGACATCGCCGATGCCCGCGCCGAGGGCGGTGACTAGGGTGCGAATCGCGTCGCTGCCTAGCATCTTGTCCAGCCGCGCCCGTTCCACGTTCAGTATCTTGCCGCGCAGGGGGAGGATAGCTTGGAAGCGACGGTCACGGCCCTGCTTCGCGCTGCCCCCTGCCGAGTCGCCCTCCACGATGTACAGTTCGCAGCGGGCGGGGTCGCGCTCCGAGCAGTCGGCCAGCTTGCCGGGTAGGGCGGTGGACTCGCCGCTGCCCTTCCGCACCACCTCGCGGGCCTTGCGGGCCGCTTCCTGTGCGCGGGCGGCAGTCAGGCACTTCTCGATAATCTTCTTGGCATCTTGGGGGTTCTCCTCAAGATACTGCATCAACGCGCTGGCGGTGGCCGACTCGGTCACACTCTTGACCTCCGCGTTGTTCAGCTTGTTCTTGGTCTGGCTCTCGAACTGGGGGCGGATACCGATTAGCTTCACGCTGATGACCGCGGTCAGCCCCTCACGCACCGAGTCGCCGCTCAACGCCCCATCGCTATCCTTCAGCAGGTTGTTCTTGCGGGCGTAATCGTTAATCACGCGGGTCAGGGCGGAGCGGAAGCCGGTCACATGGGTGCCGCCATCCTGCGTGTTGATGTTGTTGGCGAAGGCGTATAGGGCCTCGCTGTAACCATCGTTGTATTGCAAAGCGACCTCGACGTTGACGCTGCCGGTGCCGGTGGGCATGGTGCGGTTCACATAGAAGGGCTGATTGATGGTGACCCGGTGCTTGTTCACGTGGCGGACGAACGATTGGATACCGCCCTCGAAGTAGTAGGTAGCCTCGCGGTCGCCCTTGTCCCGCTCGTCTACAAAGGTGATTTGCAGCCCGCGATTGAGGAAGCACATCTCGCGGAAGCGGTTGGCAAGGGTATCGAAGTCGTAGTTGAGGGTCTCGAACACGCTGGTGCCGGGCAGGAAGCGGGTAATGGTGCCGGTCTCATCGCTATCGCCAATCGCCCGCACCGGCTTGCGCGGCTCGCCCCACACGTACTCTTGGAGGAAGGCCTTGCCCTCATGGCGCACCTCGACGCGGCAATATTCGGACATCGCGTTGACCACACTCGCGCCTACGCCGTGCAGGCCGCCGGAGACCTGATAGCCGCCCCCGCCAAACTTGCCCCCGGCGTGCAGCTCGGTCATCACCAGTTCGAGGGCGCTACGCTTCTCTTCCTTATGAATGTCGGTGGGGATACCGCGCCCCTCATCCTTGACCGTCACCGAGTTGTCGGCGTGGATGTTGACGAAGATGCGCGACCCGTAGCCCTGCATATACTCGTCAACGCTATTGTCAACGATTTCAAATATCATGTGATGCAGGCCCTTGACATCGGTGCTGCCGATGTACATACCGGGGTTCTGGCGCACCGCCTCCAGCTTCTTCAGCACGCGGATGGACGAGGCATCATACGCAGGCGCGTCGGGGCGGGGGATAATCGTATCAATTGCCAATTTAGGTGGCCCTCCTAAGCTATATCTAGGTTCGTAGGTTGTGGGGCAGACTCCGCCCATTGTGGCTGATTCTGTACCTATATTATACCATAATTAGAACACTTTTTCCAGATATTTATCCACATCTTTGAGGCTGCGAGGCATAATCAGCCGCCAATAAAATAGGGGCGCATCGGTGTGCGCCCCTTGCATATTCTTTAATCTTCTATCTTTCATCTCAATCCAGCAACCCCTCCAGCGGTTCGATGATCATGTAGCCGCCTTCAAGGTTAATCTCCTTCACCACATCCTTAATCGCGGGGATGAGGTACTCCTTGTGGGGGGGTTCGGGGGAGCGCACGGTGTAGACATCGCTGCTGCTGAGGTAGAGGATGGCGGTGATTTTGCCCAGTTCACGTCCCTCGATGGTTCGCACCGCTAGGCCGATGATTTGATACTCGTAATATGCGCCCTCGTCCAGCGGCCACGCTTCGCTAATCGGTATCTGCATGAACTGACCGCGCAGTTGCTCCACCTGCTCTGGCGTGTCAATCCCCGTGAGGGTGATAAGCACCTGCTGCTTGCCAGTATGTAGCCGCGCCTTCTTCACCGCATAGGCTTGCCGCTCGGTCGCCCCATCAGGGCCGGAGCCGAGGTAGACGCGCTTCAGCTTGGCGTAGCGTTCGGGGTGGTCGCTCATCATCTCTAGCTTCATCTCGCCATGCACCCCAAATGCGCCGACTACCTTGCCGATGATGAGATATTCTGGCCTGTTCTGTTCGCTCATAGTTGTAGATTAAGAGGGGGACACGGCGCACCGTGTCCCCGTGTATGTATCATCTCCCCTCCCATCGGGAGGGGCTGGGGGTGGGTCAATCTCCCCTCGCCCGCTGGGAGAGGGGCTGGGGGTGAGGGTTAGAGGACTTCGAGGTTGACCCGCTTGCCTTCGCGGGCGGCGATCACCCCCACCAGCATCCGAATTGCCTTCACGATACGCCCATCCTTGCCGATAATCTTGCCCGCGTCGGCGGGGTCTACGGTCAATTCGAGGGTGATGTTGAAGTCGTTGCGGATTTCGGTCACGCTGACCGCATCGGGGTTGTTGACGAGGGCACGGGCAACGTATTCGACCAAATCTTTCATCATCGCTTACGCTCCGGCTTCTGCTTCAGCGGGGGACGCTTCAGCGGGGGTGGCGGGTTCGGTAGTAGCTTCGGCGGGGGCAGCAGGTTCGGCGGGGGTGGCAGGTTCGGTAGTAGCTTCGGCGGCAGGGGCAGCAGGTTCGACGGTGGACGCTTCGGCGGCAGCGACTGGGGCAGCGGACGCTTCGGCAATAGCAGGTGCGGTCGCAGTCGCGGCAGCAGGCTCAGGGGCTGCGCCGGTCTTGGGCGTACCCTTGGCGCGGAGGGCGGCGAGTTGCTCGGCCAGCCGCTTGTGTTCCACCCCCGCGTTGGTGAGCAGGCGGGCGCAGGTGTCGCTCGCTTGCGCCCCATTGTTCAACCAGTGCAGGGCGCGGTCGGTCTTAATCACCACTGTCTTAGGGGTAGTGAGCGGATTGTAGTAGCCGAGGGTCTCGATGAAGCGACCATCGCGCGGGGAGCGGGAGTCGGCGACCACCACGCGGTAGCTGGGGGACTTCTTCGCGCCGGTGCGGCGCAGGCGAATCTTAATCAATGGGGCAATCTCTCCTTAATTATTGGTACTGAAGCGGGCCGAAGATGCTCACTGAGTGTTAGTTCCGCATCTGGGGAC
>JBBSEE010000134.1:0-6864 GCA_038239995.1 Chloroflexia bacterium
AAGTCCACTGAGCGTGGCTCTTGCCCGGCGATGACTAGGTAGGCGGCGACCACAAGGGCGAGGCCGAGTGTGGCCTGATAGCCCATCAGCCCGAACTGGCGGAGCAGCACCAGCAGCGCGGCGAGGGCCAGCAGCAGGGTGGCAAGCAGCAGCAGCGGCCCGCCCATCATCGCCGCAAGGGTGAGCAGCGCAAGGGTGACGAGCGGGGCAATGTAGGCCAACAGGTTGGGGGCAGTAGGGGCGGGTTGCGTTCGCCCGGTCATTTCCGTTGGGGTGGGGGGCACATCCGTTGGGGTGGGGGGCACATCCGTTGGGTCGGGTGGCACATCCCCGGCGTTTTGGGTGATTGCTGGCTGGCTCACGGGCAAAGCCTCGTTAGATGCAGATTTGGGCGCAGCCGCTGCGCCCATTCATCGTACCGTGATGCACTCTCGCAATATCCCAATTCATCACTCATCACTCATCACTCATCACTCATCACTGCTTTACTTCACCCTCGGCCACCGCTTCGGCGGGGGGGACGTTCTCCACCTCCGCTACCTTGCCGAACTTGCGCTGGCGTTGGCTGTAGGCGTGGATGGCCTTAATCAGTTCGTCGCGGCCAAAGTCGGGCCAGTAGGTAGGCACCGAGTAGTATTCCGCGTAGGACGCTTGCCAGAGCAGGAAGTTGCTGAGGCGATGCTCGTTGGCAGTGCGGATAATCAGGTCGGGGTCGGGCAGCCCGGCGGTAAACAGGTGGTCGCTGATGACCGCTTCGGTGATTTGGTCGGGGGTGTAGCCTTCAGCCACGATGCGACGCACCGCCTGCACTATCTCCCCTCGCCCGCCATAATTGAAGGCGACACAGAGGTAGAGGCGACGATTGTTCTTGGTCACATCCAACGCTTGGGCAATCGAGCGGTCGAGGCCGTGCGGCAGGTTTTCGAGGCTGCCGAGGTGGATGACCTTGACCCCATTTTCGTTCAAAATCGGGGTTTCGCGTTCGATGACCTCGCCGATAATCCGCATCAGCCCATCAACCTCGGCGGCGGGACGGTTCCAGTTCTCGGTGGAGAAGGCATAGACGGTCAGGCACTTGACCCCCTGCTCGATGCAGGCTTCGACGATGCGGCGGATGTTCTGAGTGCCCGCGCGGTGGCCCGCGATGCGAGGCAAGCCCCGTTGTCGCGCCCAGCGGCCATTGCCATCCATCACAATCGCGACGTGCTGGGGGATATGCTCCTTGTCCTCTGGCTCGGCATCGCTCATCGGTTTAGACTTCCAGTAGTTCTTGCTCTTTAGCCGCGCCCACTGCGTCGGCCTCCTTGATGTAGTGGTCTACGAGGTGCTGCACCTTCTCATCGGCCCGCTTGTGGTCGTCCTCGCTAATCATCTTTTCCTTCTGGAATTCCTTGAGGTCGTTCATCGCGTCGCGGCGCACGTTGCGAATGGCGATATGGGTCTCCTCCACCCGCGTCTTGACCAGCTTGGTCATATCGCGGCGGCGATCAGCGGTGAGCGGGGGGATGTTGATGCGGATGAGGCGGCCATCATTGGTGGGGTTGAGGCCGAGGTCGGATTTCTGTATCGCCTTCTCGATAGCGGCCATCGCGTTGCGGTCGAAGGGCTGAATCATCAGTTGGCGCGGTTCGGGCGCGGTGATGGTGGCAAGGTCGCGCAGATTGGTGTTCACCCCGTAATACTCCACCTGTAGCCGCTCGATGAGCGAGGGGTGAGCGCGGCCCGTACGGATTGATTGCAGGTGGTGATGCAACGCCTCGATGCTCTTCTTCATCCGCGCTTCGGCATCGGCAATTACGTCGTCTACCATAGTTATGCTCCTTTTAGCTGAGGGTGGCTAGGTTGTCCGCGTCCCACACGAGAGTGCCGACCGCCTCGCCCATCACCGCGCGTTCGATGTTGCGCTCGTCATTGAGGTTGAAGACGAGGATAGGCATTCGGTTCTCCATGCACAGGGCCAGCGCGGCGGTATCCATGACCCGCAGGCCGCGCTTAATCGCATCGCTATAGTCTAGCTGGGTGAACTTGGCGGCGGCGGGGTTGGTGCGGGGGTCATCATCGTACACGCCATCCACGTAGTTCTTCGCCATCAGCAGCACGCTAGCCCCCACTTCGAGGGCGCGGAGGGCAGCGGCGGTGTCGGTGGTGAAGTAGGGGTTGCCGGTGCCCGCGGCAAGGATGACTACCCGTCCCTTCTCCATGTGGCGAATGGCGCGGCGGCGGATGTATGGCTCGGCAATTGCGTGCATCGCCAGCGCGGTCTGCACGCGGGTGACTACCCCCAGCTTCTCCATCGCATCCTGCAAGGCAAGGGCGTTCAGCACGGTCGCCAACATCCCCATGTAGTCGGCGGTAGAGCGGTCCATGCCGCTGGCAGCGGCGGCCAGCCCGCGCCAGATGTTGCCCCCGCCCACCACAATCGCGACCTGTACCCCTAGCTCACGCAGGCGCATCACTTGGTGGGCGATGCTGTCTACAATCGCGGGGTCAATGCTGGACTTGCCGTTGCCCATCAAGGCCTCGCCACTGAGCTTGAGCAGCACGCGGGGGTAGCGCACGCGGGGGTCGAGGGTCAGCCACCCCGCACTGTCATCAACATCCATGTTCACGGTGTCAATACTGGGGTCGGCAATCACCAGTGGCTCGTCCGCGTCGCGCACAAGGCTACGCAGCCGCTCGATGGGGGCAGATTTGCTGGGGCTGTCCATAGGCTTAATTACGCCCCGCCGATTTCAAAGCGGGCGAAGCGGCGCACGGTGATGTTCTCGCCGGTGGTGGCGATGGTCTCTTTGATTAGCTGCCCGATGCTCTTCTTGGGGTCTTTGACGTAAGGCTGCTCTAGCAGGGCCAACTCCTCGGCACTGCCCTCCTCGCCAATCACTTCCTCGCGGTTGACGTAGCGGGGATTCATCGAGGCGATTTGCAGGGCGATGTTGTGGGCAAGGGTCTTGAACTGGTCGTTGCGGGCCACGAAGTCGGTCTCGCACAGCAGTTCGACCATCGCGCCGATGCGCCCCCCCGTGTGGATGTAGGCGTAGACGATGCCCTGCTTGGTCTCCCGCCCGCTGGCACTCAACTTCTCGCCGCGAATCTGGTTCTTCTGCTCAAGAATCGCTTCCGCCCGCTTGATGTCGCCGTCGGCTTCGACCAGCGCGTCCTTGCATTGCTTCGGGCCTGCGCCGGTGCGGTCGCGCAGTTCCTTGACCATCTGTGCGGTAATCTCCAATTGCGCTCTCCTCCAAAAAGTTTGTCGGTTTATGAAAAGGGGGCAGGATGAACCTTGCCCCCACATTGCTAGCTAGGCGAGATTGGCGACGTATTCGTCGTCGGACTCCTGCTCCATCGCCACCCGCTCCGGGTCGGCACTGCGGTCGGCCCGCATCGACTCACCCCGCGCTTGACCTTCGAGGCAAGCGTCGGCAATCTTGGCGGTGATGATGCGGACGGCGCGGATTGCGTCATCGTTGCCGGGGATGGGGTAGGCGATTTCGTCGGGGTCAGAGTTGGTATCGGCGATGGCGACTACGGGTATCTCCAACTTGGCGGCCTCGGTCATCACGATGCGCTCTTTGTGGGTGTCGATCACGAAGATGGCAGCGGGCAGGTCGCGCATATGCTTGATGCCGCCCAGCACCTCGTTCAGGTGGGCGATTTCCTCTTCCAGCTTGGAGGCTTCCAGCTTGGTGAGCCGCTCAAACTCGCCACGGTCACGCCGCGCTTCGAGGTCCATCATGTGCTTGAGCCGATTGCGGATGGTGCTGAAGTTGGTGAGCATCCCGCCCAGCCACCGCTTGTTCACATAGAACTGTCCGGCCCGCTCCGCCTCCTCGCGCACCGCGTCCTGTGCCTGCTTCTTGGTGCCGACGAAGATGATTTTGCCGCCGTTCGCGGTCACATCCACCACGAAGCGATAGGCTTCCTGCAAGCCCTTGACCGTCTGTTGCAGGTCGAGGATGTGGATGCCGTTGCGCTCGGTGAAGATATAGGGGCGCATCTTGGGGTTCCAACGCTTGGTCTGGTGGCCGAAGTGGACACCGGCCTCCAGCAACGACTTCATCGAGACGTTGTTGTTCTGGAGCGGGGTAGTGCTGGGCGTATAGCCCGCCTGCTGCATGATATTGTGGGACACTGTTTCTCCTTGTGTAGCTAAAGGTTGTTATCTCTTCCGCCGCTCCTCAACCTATGCGGGAAGCCAGCTTGTGCCGCAAGCTAGCCCACAGCCGAACAGTCAGAGGGCGTGCTAATTTGCGCCGCCCGCGAATCGCCGGTGGCACGGCTGGAAGTATACCATATTTGGGCGGCGGGCGGCAAGGTTTGGGCGCGGTGTGATGAGTGATGAATGTAGGGGCGGGTTGCACTCGCCCGCGTGCCACCAGACGACGGCCAACGGATTCGTAAAAACGGATAAACGAATGGGCCTGCTTCGGGGTTGGGGTCACGGATGTGAGTCGCTAAGAGAGCCGGGGTACTGGGATAGCCAAAAAAAGAAGCCACCGTAAGCGATGAGCATAACTAGGCTAACCAGCATAATAGTAAGGCTGATGCGGAAAGCAAGGGTGGGTCGCGTCGAACCCCGATGATTCGCCAGCCCTTTGATACCATCAACGAAGGCGGCAATTATAAGGATGGGGAGAACTATTATTGTGAGTGGCCCGAAGATACATTGAATAAGCCCCGCCGCAGCACGGGCAGCAAAGAGGTAGATGCTACTGATTACCATACAAGCAATTGCTAGTAGCAGGTAGACCATACCCTGCCGAATGTCGTTAATCGCGGAGTCGAAGTTGGGCGGGGTAGGGGCGACACCCTCTGCATTGTAGGGGTGAGCATGAGGTGGTGATGTAGGTGGATTATACTGGTTAGTCAGCCGCGCTAGCAGCGGCCCGCTATAGTCCTCGATGACAACGCCCGGTGGCGGCGGGTCGTCGTGGGGTTGCTGGATGTGGAGCTTAGTGTCCATACTAATATTATATCATATCAACGCAAGCAGCAATCACAATTAGACTTACGTTAGACCGCCCCGCTAGGCACGCCCAAACCTTGACAGTAACGCACTAAAGATGGTATCCTTCCCTTGCTGGCACTCTACCTTCTGAGTGCTAATCGCGGCATGGGGTTGAGTGCGGGGTTATCAACTTTTCGGGTAATCAACATGGATGAATTGAGCGAACGACAGAAGCAGATATTGCAGATTATCATCGAGGAGTACATCAACACGGTGCGCCCGGTGGCGAGTGAGAACATCGTCGCCAAGCACGAGTTGGGGATTCGCCCGGCCACGGTCCGCAACGAGATGGCCGAACTAGAGGCGGGTGGCTACATCACCCACCCCCACACCAGCGCGGGCCGCATCCCCGCCGACAAGGGCTATCGCTACTTCGTGCAGCATATGCTGGGCCTCAGCCCTAGCTTGAACTTGCCCAACGACGAGCAACGCACCATCCAGCATCAATTCTACCAAGTGCAGAACGATGTCGAGGAGTGGATGCGGCTGTCGGCGGCGGTATTGGCCCGCACCGCGCACAACACCGCCCTGATAACCGAGCCGCGCAGTACCAGCGCGATACTGAAGCACTGCCAACTGCTTTCGATTAAGGAGCGCAGTGCCCTGCTCATCATGGTCACGCAGGACGGCACCGTGCGTCAGCAGATGATTACCCTCAGCGCGTCGCGCACACAGGACGAACTGACCATTATAGGCAACAAGCTGAACGAGCGGCTGGCCGGACGCGGGGTGAACAACCTCCCCGCCCCCGACCCCGCGATGAGCGATGGGGAGCGCGAGATTGAGGGCCAAGCGGTGGCAATGCTGCACGGCATCGAGGACTTGTCCACCCGCGACATCATCTACGATGGGCTGGTGAATATGCTGAACCAGCCGGAGTTCCGCGCCACCGAGCGGGTCAAGCAGGTGCTTGAGCTAATCGAAGGCGGCTCCTCGCTGCTCACCCTGCTCACCGACGTGTTGAGCCAAGAGGGGGTGCAGGTCATCATCGGCGACGAGAACAAGCTGAACGACCTACGCCAGTGCAGCGTCATCCTCGCCCGCTACGGCGTGGGCGACAAGGCGGGGGTGCTGGGCATCATCGGGCCAACCCGCATGGAGTATGGCCGCACCATCGGCGGGGTGCGCTACATCTCCCGCCTCCTCAGCGAGATGATGGAAGAAGTGTACGGCGGGCCGCTGCAATAAGGCAATTTTGAATTATGAATTTTGAATTACGAGTTGGGAGAGGAGGAACGGATAAGGGATGACAGACGAAACTATCAATCAGCAGAATGATGATGGGGTGGATGGCGTAGGGCCATCGCCAGAGGAGGGTATCACCCTCGAACAGGCGATGAACAATATCCCCGCTGCCGCGAATGGCGACCTCGCCGCCGATTACCTCGATGCCTTGCAGCGGGAACGCGCCGCGTTCATCAACTACAAGCGGCGGGCCGAGGCGGAGCGCGGTGAACTGGTCAAGCTGGGCAAGGCGGATATTATCAGCAAACTGTTGGTGGTGCTGGACGATTTGGAGTTGGCCCTGAAGAACGCCCCCGATGCCGACAACTTCAGCGAACGCGAACGCCGCTGGCTGGAGGGGATCATCGGTATCGAACGCAAGATGCGGGCGAGTCTGGACAAGGAAGGGGTCAGCCGCATCAGCGCGGTGGGTCAACCGTTCGACCCCCAGCAGCATGAGGCGATTGCCTACGACGAAGAGGGTGAAGGCGAGCCGGATACGGTTAGCGAAGAATATCGCCCCGGCTACACCTATGGCGACAAGGTTCTGCGCCACAGCGTGGTGAAGGTGAAGAAGGGCTGATTCAAGAGCCTTTTATTAACTCATAACTCAAAACTCAAAACTCAAAACTTCA
>JBBSEE010000135.1:0-6857 GCA_038239995.1 Chloroflexia bacterium
ACTTCCTGAACTCATACCACGCCATCGCCAGCGACAGGGCAAGGCCGAGCCAGCCATCCCGCCAGCCCTGTAGCGCGATGTAGCGGCGGCGAAACTCGCGCAAGGGTTGCAGCACGAAGTTACGCCATCGCGCCCGCCGCCCCTGTTGGTGCAGGATACCCGCCTCGAAGCGGGCGTAGTATCGCTGCTTGGCGCGAAACTGCGCCCACGTCTCATAGTTATAGTGTATCAGCGGTTCGGCTAGCCGCGCATCGGGGCCGTCCAGCATCGCTAGCTCATGCACGGCGCGGGTTTCGTCATAGCGGGCAGCGGCGCGGCGTAGCAGGCGTAGCTGATAATCGGGATACCAGCCCGCGTGCCGCACCCAATGCCCGAACATATAGTTGCGCCGCGCCACCCAGTAGCCTGCTATCCCCTCGTCCGCCCCCAGCCGCGCCTTTATCTCCGCTATCAGCGCGGGGGTGAGCCGCTCATCGGCATCCACGAACAACACCCAATCCCCGCGTGCCGCCTGCAAGGCGCGGTTGCGCTGCGCCGAGAAGTTGACGAAGCGGCTGGATACCACCCGCGCCTTCGCCGCCTCCGCCAATCGCGCGGTGTCATCGCCGGTGCGGTCGTCGAGCAGCACCAGCATATCGGCGGTCAGCAGCTGGATGCTGGCAAGGCAGGCAGCGATGTGCTTGGCCTCGTTGCGGGCAATCACCACGACGGTCAGGTTTGAGCTTTGAGCTTTGAGGTTTGAGTTCATGATGAAATTGCTTAAAGCCGAAATATCTTACCATAGGTGCGCCAACGCTGGCGAAGCTCGGCGCGGTCGAGTTGGCCGCGTGCCTGCTTGCGCCAGTCGGCGAGGGCGCGGGCGAGCATCGCGGCGCGGGTGAGTAGGCGGGCAGCGACTTGGAAGGCGGGCGGATAGTGCTGGCGGTAGAGCAGGGCGCGGCTGCGATGCAGTTCGTAGAACATCCGCCCCGGCTGCTGCTTCACACTCTGCCCCGCGTAATGCACGATGCGGGCGGCGGGCACGCTGTACCAGCGGAAACCGGCGGCGCGGATACGCATCGCCCAATCCACCTCCTCCGCATACATGAAGAAACGCTCATCGAAGCCGCCGGTGAGCGCATAGACGGCGCGGCTGACCACGAAGGCTGCACCGAGGGTGAAGTCCACCCCGAACGGCTGCTGATGGGCGGGGTTATCCTGCCGGTATCGCCCATTCAAGTGGGTGTCGGCCAGCCGGGGAATGAGGGGAAACAAGTCTAGCGCGACTTGGGCAAGGGTGGGGAAGCGGAACGCGCTGCGCTGCAAGCCGCTGTCGGGGTCGAGCAGGCGTGGCCCGCAAGCACCGGTATCGGGGTGCGCGTCCATGAAGGCCACCAACTCGCGCAACGCCCCCGGCAGCACCAGCGTGTCGCTGTTCAGCAGCATCAGGTAGCGACCCCCCGCCCGTCGCAGGCCGAGGTTCGCGCCCCCGCCGTAGCCGAGGTTGGTCACACTGGCGATGAGCGTCGCTTGGGGGTAACGCTGGCGCACCATCGTTGCGCTATCATCCATGCTGGCGTTGTCCACCACCATCACCTCAGCGGTGAGGCTGGCACTGTCCCGTGCAAGGTCGGCATAGACCGAGGCGAGGCATTCGGCCAGCAGGTCGCGGGTGTTGTAGCTGACGATGATGATGGAGAGGTCGGGCTGGCTCATCGGCTCCTTTCGGCGGCTACGGCTGGGCGGCGGCGAACGCCTGCGACAGCGACACACTCTTCAAGCGGCCATCATCCTGCCATACCAGCCAATCAGCGGCAATCACTGCATCCGACTGGCGGGTATCGGGGAAGCGTACCAATAGCAACGGCGTATCGCTGCCTAGCTTCAACCCCCAGATACCGGAGATGGACGAGTTGGTATACACCGCCCAGACCACCACATCGCCCCGTAGTTTGACGCGGTAGCCACCGCCCACCAACTTGACTAGCAGAACGGGGCTGCTATCACTGTCGAGGTCGGCGAGGTAGAGGTTCTCCACCCCATACACCAGCCGATGCCCATCCAGCGCAGCGTTGGCAATCGCATCGTTGGTGGTCGCCACTGTCTTGACCGTGCCATCCTTTAGACTTCGCGCCATGATGCGCTGGGTGAACGGCCCTAGCTGGCCGCGAGCATCTTTGGGGTTGAAGAACTCACTCCATACGATGTAGTCGCCGCTCAACAAGGGGTGTTCAATCGCGGTGCCGTCGCCCACGCCGAAGAAGGCGATTTGCGTCACTGCGTCGCGGTCCACGTCCTTCAGCAGCAGTCGCGTGCCCTGATAGTCGGACTGCACCCATGCCACCGCGCGGCCATGCACCGCCGCCGCGCTGTTGATAGCATCAATGTAGTTTAGGCCGGTGGCAATGGTGAGCGGCTGGCGGCTGGATAGGTCTGTCCCCACCACGCTACAGGAGGCGTGTATATCCAACGCCTGCTCGCAACTGTACCACACCGCCAGCGCACCGTCCACCGCCGGATAGAGATAGTAGCCCGATGTGCGGCTAGCGGTGATGACCTTGTTGGTCGCCAACTGGAGGGCAATCACATCCTGCAAGGGCGGCGGCTCGCCTTGTTTCGGCTGATTGTCAACCCAAACAAGGTAGTCGTCCGCACCAGCGGGGGTGAATTGGTAGTGACCCTCCTGATACGGTATCGGCAGGGCGGCGGGGGCAGGTGGGGGCGGCAGCGACGTAGGCGGCAGGTTGACATTGACCAGATATAGGTTGCTGGTGGCTGGGTCGCTCTGCATATTAGGGTCGGTGGGAGGGGGCGGCAACGGGTTGTCAATCGTGTAGGCGACCATACTCTGACCGACGATGGCGCGGACTTTGACTTGGGGCTGGCCGTCGGGGACGATGGTGAACTGGCTGCCGCTCACGATGTCGTAGCCCTGCACCGACCAGCCTCCGCCCTGTCCGCTCGGCCCCTCGGTCCACGCCACGAGGTTGCCCTTAATCACGAGGTTGCGGGCATCGCCTTTGGAGATAGCTTGACGGCTGCCGCTGCTGATGTCGTAGAGGTAGGCGCGACGGTCGCTGATACCCAGCGGCATCTCCGACCAGACGATGTGGCCCGCCGACATGGCGTAGCTGAGGAAACCCACCGGCGAGGTGGCGATCATCACATCCGCGCCGTTGTTCACGCCGAGTAGGTGCAAGCGGTAGGTGGTGGGAGTGGTACTGTCATCCGCATCGCTCCACAGCAGCCAGCCACCGCTGGCGACAAGCGGGCCAACCGAGTTGCTCAGGGTGGTGGTACTCACCAGCCGCTCCTGCGCGGTGGGCAAGTCGAGGGCGTAGATACCGTGATGGGTTTGGTCATTTTTACCGTAGTAGATTACGCCGTCGTCCAGAGTACCGCCTTTCCAGTTGATTGCCGCCTCAGACACCAAGCCCACTGCATGGGTGCTGATGTAGTATTCATATATACCAATACCGTGTCCAACCCTAGCCCAGATGAGTCGTTTATTATCAGCTTGCAAGCCAACTTTCCAGCCAAAATCGTTGGTGACGAGTAGGCGTTGCTGGCTATCGAGGTTATAGCTATAGATTGAGTTGTCGTAGAGCGTACCGTCGGGGCGACGCACAGGGTCATGCGTCCCCATCCAGAACACGTAACGGTCATTGGCGGCCACATCGCCGGTCACGTCGCTGGTGATTAGCTGGGGTGGGCCGACCGTAACCCCGCGCGGTGTCGGTGGGGGCGGATTATAGCGGGCCACGTATGCGAAGCGGCCCAGTTGGGATAGCTCCGTATCGTAGGTCGGTTGATTGGCGGGGTGATACTCGAACACCGCCCGCTCGAAGTATTGCACCAGATAGGGCTGGCTATCCAATTCGGACACCTCGATGAACTCATCGCTAATCGGGTATCCGAAGCTGGCAAGACCGCCGTGCGTCTGCCAGTAGGTGTAGAAGCGCAGGCCCACCGCCTTGCCGCTGGCGGGGAAGAAGGTGGGGCGGTCGCTGCTGGGCGATTGGCCGGGTGCGCCCGCTGGGTACTTCTGCCGATAGCGGATTGCCCCTAGCTGGGCGAGTAGCACATCGTAGGGGGCGGCGTTTTCGGGGTGGGCCTCGAACTCGGCCCGCTCGAAGTATTGCACCGTGTAGCTCTTGCCGTTCAGGGTGCTGACCTCGCTCATCTCCTCGCTGAGGGGATAGCCGAACCGCTCCAGCCCGCCGTACTGCTGCCAGTAGCTGAGGAACGTGCCGCGCAACGAGTGGCCGGTTGGCGCGAAGTAGAGCGAACCGGGGGCCGCCTGCGCGTAACTGCCCGCCAACGTTATCCCCAGCACCGCTAGAGTTAGTATCAGATTTAGCTTACGCATATTCATTGGCTCCTCTTACGACCCGCCTATAAGCTCATCGGGGCGACGACGGGGCAAGGTGATTAGCTTACGGCTAGCATTATGCCCCCTTCACCAGCTGAGGGTCAACCCCCCAGACCCCCGCGAGTTTTCTCCTATTTTTCGTTTGCCCCAAACTTATACCAATTCGTCGGGCCGATGGTGTATTGACGTAGGGGCGGGCTGCGCTCGCCCCGGCCAATTTACATCACCACCAAACGTAATTGGTATTAGGTTCCAATCCGTTGGCAAGTCCTTACCTTCAGGGCAAAGATAGTGCTACCATCTACCATCATAACGGTTGGGGGGGCCGACGGTTGCGCGAGGGAGGCGGGTATGGTAAACTAGCGATTGCCTGCCGTGTTGTTGTGCTTGCGAATCATAACACAAGCGGAGGCTAGGTAACAAGGATGTTGAGGCCACGTCGCGTAGTGGTGACGGGATTGGGGGCGATTACCCCGCTGGGCAACGACCCCCACCAGTTCTGGCAAGGTCTGGTGGCGGGGCGGTCGGGGGTAGGTCGCCTCACCCAAGTAGACCCCCGCGGCTACTCCACCCAGATTTGCGGTGAAGTACGCGGGTTCGTGCCCGAAGATTATATGGAGGCCAAGGAGGTCAAACGCACCAGCCGCACCACCCAGTTCGCCATCGCCACCGCGCGGCAAGCGGTGCGCGATGCGGGGTTGGACGAGCATCCCGCCGCTACGGACAGCTACGGCGTGCTGCTGGGTATCGGCAACACCAGCTTCCCCGATGTCGAACAGCAACTAAAGGTGATGCGCGAACGAGGCGGCAGCCGCGTCTCCCCCCTGTTCATGCCGATGACCCTGCCGAACATGACCGCCGCCACGGTGGCGATACAACTGGGCTGGCGTGGCTACCTCAACACCGTGACCGCCGCCTGTGCTAGCGGCAACATGGCGATTGGCGAGGGGGCAGCGGTGATTGCGCGAGGCGATGCCGAGGTGCTAATCGTGGGCGGGTACGAGGCGGCCATCTGCGAGTTTGGCCTTGCCTCCTTCTGCGCGATGCGGGCGATGAGTACCCGCAACCATGACCCCGCTGCCGCCAGCCGCCCCTTCGACCTGACCCGCGACGGCTTCGTCCCCGCCGAGGGAGGGGCTAGCCTTGTGCTAGAGGAGTGGGAACACGCCGAGGCGCGGGGAGCGCGTATCTACGCCGAGGTGGTGGGCTACGGGGTGTGCAGCGATGCCTACCACGCGGTTGCCCCCCGCCCCGACGGCAGCGGAATGGCGACCGCGATGCAACGCGCCTTGCGGAGCGCGGGTATCGCCCCTGACGAGGTGGATTACATCAACGCCCACGCCACCGCCACCCCGCTCAACGATGTCTGCGAGACCCTCGCCATCAAGCAGGTATTTGGCGACCACGCCTACCGTGTGCCGATTAGCGCGACCAAATCTATGACCGGCCACGCCCTCAGTGCCAGCGCGGCCCTCGAAGCGATTGCCAGCATTATGACGATGAGGGAAGGGGTGATACATCCGACCATCAACTATCATACCCCCGACCCGGCCTGCGACCTCGACTACGTACCCAACACCGCCCGCCGCACCAGCGTGGCAACCGTGCTATCCAACTCATTTGCCTTCGGTGGGCAAAACGTAAGTATAGTAATCAAGAATGTAGAAGGTAGAATCTAGAATCTAAATAGAAGTTACGCAGTTAGGCAGGGCGGATGCGATTCGCCCCTACATCAACCGGCATAATTTCAGACGCAACTGCGTAACTACTATCTAAATTAAGGAAAACCATGCAGACATACGTTAATGAAGCATACATCGCCGCGAGGCTGCGGCTGGCGCGGCGGCTACAGTTCCTCGGCTTCGGCATCCTGTTCGCCGCGCTGATACTCACCTTGCTGCCCTCGATATTGTCCCCTGCTGCCCCCGCCGCCACTACTACCACCCCGACCACGCTTACCAGCACGGTGTCGTTGAGCAACACCAACCCTATCACTGTGGGGGGGACGATTAGCGCGACCGGCACGGTCACGGACAGCGCGGCCCTAGCCGCCAACGCACGGGTCAACTTGTTCGCCCTGCTCATCTATTATGTGGGCCTGATTGTCGGCTTCCAGATACTGAGCGCGGGGCAGTGGATGAGCCGCCGCTGGAAGACCCGCCCCCGCCCCGATGAGCAGATTGCCGAGGAGTTGAAGGGGGCGACCAACAAGTACGCTTTCTACAACTATGTCCCCCTCCCCCGCGCCGAGAAAGCCCCCCCCCCGCCGATGCTCGACCACCTGATACAGTCGCCGGACGGCTTCCTTATCGTGCAGATGCAGCCGGAGTTCGGCACCATTACCTACGACCGCAAGCGTTGGAGCCGCAAGGTGAGCATCATCGAGCGAATTGGGCTGTTCGGCTCCCCCCCCCTCGGCGACCCCGCCCGTTCGCTTGAGGTGAAGATTATCAGCTTCAAGCGGTGGCTGGACAGCCTCGGCATCACCGATGTATTGGTGGATGGG
>JBBSEE010000136.1:0-6803 GCA_038239995.1 Chloroflexia bacterium
CAATGGAGCGTGAAGGCCTCTACCGCCAAGCGAGCGGGGTTCACCTTTGCCGCCCGCAGCGCGAACAATGGGCCGAGCGACGCGATTGGGGTGGACATCCCCATCAACCCCTTCATCACCCCCGAAGTGACCGCCACCTCCGGCGAACTGAGCATCAGCAGCAGCATCAGCCAGACGGTGATGATACCCTACGGGGTGGACACTAGCGTGGGCCAGATGAATATCAGCCTCAACGCCAGCCTCGCAGGCAGCGCGTTGGACGGCCTCAAGTATACGGTTGATTATCCCTACGCCTGCACCGAGCAGACAGTCAGCCGCTTCCTGCCCCTGCTTTACGTGGAAGATACCTTCAAGGCAGCGGGGCAGAAGAGCGCGTACACCGACCAACTACCCCAAATCGTCGGTCTCAGCCTGCAACGGCTGTACACTTTGCAGCACAAGGACGGTGGCTGGGGCTACTGGGAGGAGGACTCCTTCAGCCCCGACTATCGGTACATGACCGCCTACGCCCTCGAAGGGATACTCAAGGCGCGGCAATCCGGCTTCAGTGTCAGCCAGAACGCGATTGACGATGCGGTCAAGTACCTGAAGGATAAGCTGGCCGCCGCCCCCGACCCCAAGAGCGACAACTTCCGCGACCTCAGCGACCTCAGCACTCGCGCCTACATCCTCGACGTGTTGGCGGTGGCGGGCGAACCGACCGCTAGCGGCCAACTCAACAAGCTGGCGGAGAGCGCGAGCGACAAGCTGACCGTGTTCGGTCGCGCCCACCTCGTCCTCGGCCTCGTGCATAGCGGGCAGAAGGATGCGGCTAACAAAGCCTTGCAGCCGCTGCTGGCCGCCGCCAAGCTGCAAGGCTCGGCCACCGCGCATTGGGAAGAGGACAAGGGTTATCGCTACTACTACATCAACATGGACAGCGACAATCGCTCCACCGCCCTCGCGGTACAAGCCATCCTCGCCCTCAACCCCGCCGACCAACTAGCCACTCAAGCGACCCGCTGGCTGATGCAGCACCGCGCCGAGGATGCCCACTGGGTTAGCACGCAGGAGACCAGCCAAGTAGTCATCATGCTGGCCCAATTCGTCGCCGCCAAGAAGGAGCTACTCGCCGACTTCGGTTATGCGGTCAAGTTCAACGGCAACTCCCTCGCCGCCGACAAGTTCAACCAGAGCAACCTGAGCGAGACCAAGCAACTGGCAATCGCGGTCAAGGATATGCTGGTCAACCAGACCAATGTGCTGGAAATCGGCCACGATAGCGGTCAAGGGCCGCTCTACTACAACGTCAGCCTGCGCTACTTCATCCCCGCACAGGGTATCGCCGCCTACAACAATGGCCTCAGCGTCAGCCGCGCCTACCTGCCACCCGCCCTCGCCGACAATCAAGCCCCGTCGCAATCAGTGGTCAATACCGCCAAGGCGGGCGATTTGGTGCGCGTCCACCTCACCCTCGTGGTGCCGCAGGATAGCTACTACGTCACCATCGAGGACCCCATCCCCGCCGGTATGGAGGCGGTGAACACCAACTTCGGCACCACCAGCGTGGCGGCGCAAGAGGCAGCGGGTGGCAGCAGCGACTATTGCTACGGCGCACGCGGCTACTTCACCTCCTGCCGCCCCTACGACGGCGCGGAGATACACGACGACCGCGTGGTCTACTTCGCCACTTACCTCGCCGCTGGCACCTATGAATACGACTACGCGATGCGGGCCACCACCCCCGGCACCTTCTTCGCCCTGCCCACCCACGCCTACCTGATGTACTCGCCGGAGACATGGGGCCGCAGCGATGGCGGGCAGTTTACTGTCAAATAAGAAGGTAGAAGATAGAAGGTAGAATAAAAAGCGGCGGTGGGGACTTTTCTCCCACCGCCGTCTCTTGTACGTAATCTACTATTGCATCGTCAACCGAGTCGCTGGCGGCGTAGCCCGATGACACATAGGCCCGCCGCTAGCAGCAGCGCACCGAGCAGCAGGGTGAGCGGGCTGAACCAGCCGAGGCTACTGCCAGTATGAGGCAAACCCGGCACGCTGCCTTTTGGCCCGCGGGGAGTCGTGCTGCTGGTCATGCCTGCCCCCGGTGTGATGGTGGCGAACCCCGCTGGCGTGATGGTCACGGTCATCACCTGCGTGTTGATGGCAATCGCGGTCTGAGTGGCGGCCACTTGGGTGCTGATTGGCACCAAGGTTTCAGTAGGTTGTGGCGTGAGTTGCACCGTTGGCGTGTTGGTAGCTTGAGGAGTAGCGGTGCCGGTATTGCCCGGCTGTAGGGTGGGCGTGCCGGTGTAGCCTTGCTGGGGTGTGGGGGTATCAGTGTTGGGCTGCGTGGGTGTGGGCGTGCTGGTATCAGGCTGCGGTGGGGTAGGGGTGTTGGTGCTGCCCGGCGGGGTGGGAGTGTTGGTGCTGCCCGGCGGGGTGGGAGTGTTGGTGCTGCCGGGTGGGGGTGTGCTGGTCGGCGATAGGGTGTTGGCGGGTGAGGGGGTCGGCGTAAGCGTGAGGGGAGGATTACCGCAGGCTTGGATGTTGTTGTTATCGAGGGTTATCGCACCGTTGCGGGCATATAGTCCACCATCCGATGACGCACTGGTATTGAGGGTAATCGAGGTCAGGGCGAGGATGTTGCCCTTGAAGCCGGTGTTCGTCCCCAACGTCGCTGAACTGCCAATTTGCCAGAAGACGCGGCACGCCTGTGCCCCATTGATGAGCAACACGCTGGCATTGCTGGCGGTGGTCAGGGTGCTGCCGATTTGGAAGATGAAGACGCTGTTGGCGTTACCTTGACCATCAAGGGTGAGTTGGCCGGTCAGTTGGGCGGCGACGTTGAAGCAGTAGACCCCCGAAACCAGCGTCTTGCCGCCGAGGTCTTGGCCGCTGAGGTTGGTATCGCACGACTGCCCCGCGGCATTGTTGTAGGCGGCGGTCACGTCGTTCTGGGCTTGGGCGGCTACCGGGTCGCCCGCGTGGATTACCCCGGTCAATGTGCCGGGTGGGAAGCCGACAATCGCGCTGCCCGGACTTACCCCCACATCGCCAATCACATGGGTGGGGCTGGTATTAGTCACGGTCGTGCCTGCGAGCGAGCCGAAGCTGGCGGCGGTGCCGAGTGAGGGTAGGGTGGCCGCTAGGGCGGGCGCGACCAGCAGCAACATGGTGGGGAGCAACAGAGCCAAGACTACCAGCCGTAGGTATCGCTTCAGTTTCATGGCAGCACACCTTTCTCAACGTAGGGCGATATAGAGTGGAATCCGAGTTATACCGATTCGTCAAGCAGATGGTGTATTTTCGTAGGGGCGGGTTGCGCTTGCTCGCCCCAGCCAATTTACACCACCACCTAACATAAGCAGAACACCATGCTTTCAAACAGATAGGTTGACCCAATATCTCATCTTTTTATAGTATCATTATAACATAGATGAGCCTTGAATGCAATGGGTAATACACCTTCAATTATCACCGTATAATCATCCGACCCGCTGATACTACACACGAATGCGGTGGGTGGGGTTCTGCCGCGCTCGACCTTGCGCTGACCCAGTTTGTGGTATAATTAACCCCGCACCAATCATAACTCAAAACCCCTAAAGAGGGAGGAACGACAGTGGCACTTGAACCGGAACTGCTAGAGGCAACCAAGCGTGCGCTCGCCATTCGCCTACGCAACATGGGCGAGTTCGTGCCGGGCAGCGAGATTATCACTGTACCCGGCTACAATGTGGCCGAGGTGACTAAGGCGACCATCGCCCTCGCGGGACAGGGCTACGTGCAGTTCACCGGCCCCTACGGTAACTACATCCTGCTCAAGAAGCTGGGCGACGAGTTTCGCAACGCCCGCTGGCAGCGCGATGCCAATGGTCAGCAAACCCTTGCCTAAGCCGATGCTGCACCGCTACCGACCGCTAGCCTCGCTGTGCTGCTTGTTGCTGGTGGCCGTGACCCTTGCTGCTTGTGGGGGCGATAGCGGCAGTACCATTGCGCCCGGCCCCGCGCTGGGCGATATTCCCCCCTATCCGCGCACCTTGCCCGGCGCTCAACCCATATCGGGGGCTAGTGCCCTCACCGTCGCCGATTATAAGGATGTACAGACCCTCACCTTTGCCAGCCCCGACGACGGCGATACCATTCGCAAGTGGTATAAGCAGCAGCTAGGGGAGAAGGGTTGGAGTCTGCTACAAGACACCCCCAACCTGCTCATCCTCACCGCCGACCACGACAATCGCATTTTCGAGTTGCTCATCACCTCGCGGGGTAGCTCATCGTCTATCCCTACCCGTGCGCTCATCGTCTACGGTGTAGGCCGCAAGCCTACCCCCACACCTTGACGATTTTAGATTTCGGATTTTAGATTTTGGTAGGAGTTACACAGTTGAACATGGTGGGCCACCGCCCCCCCCCACTGCAAGGGGGGAGGAAACTAGCGGGGGTTTGGGGGGTTGACCCCCAACTGATGAAGCATGGGTTGGCTAGTCGTAAGCGGGTATCGTCGCCTGCCGAAGTGCCGATTAGCATGTTGGTTGGTCAGCCTCTGGGGGTCAGCCCCCAGACCCCGCTAGTCCCCCCTTCTTTTTATCGGAGGTACGTCGTTGAGCAGGGCGGGCCACCGCAGGACCCTACCCAATTGGGTGGGGATGACTGCCAACTGCGTAACTTCTATTTTGGATTGGGGATAGGAGGAATGCGGACTGATGATGTAGGGGCGAATCGCATCCGCCCTACCCAACTATATTAAGGGAAAAAGCGGATGGGGATGAAAGAACTTAGCGAACTGATTCGGCAAGCCCGCAAGCGGGCAGGCTTCAGTCAAGCAGAGGTGGCCGCCCAAGTGCCGCGCCTCAGCCAGAAGCTGATGAGCGACCTCGAAACCAACCTCGTGTACCTCCCCGCCCCCGAAGTGCTGCGTGGCATCAGCGCGGCAATTGACCTACCCTATGCCGATATGCTGGCGGCGGCGGACTTGCTGCCCCTACCTGAAGAAACCGATGAAGCCCTTGCCCGCCGCCTCGCGTTGATTGACTACCTACGCTGGAACTATCGCCCCCGCGACCCCCAGCGGATGGCCGAGGCGGTGGACGCGCTCATTCAGGGTCTGCTGGCGGCAGAGCGGAAGTCGGGTTCGGAGCCGCATCCAACTCGCCAATAACCCTTACCCCCTCCCCCGCCGTAAGGTGGAACACCCGACGCGGGCGGCGCATCCCTCCTTCGCGGGCCTCCACCAGCCGCTCGGCGTAGGTGAGCAGGGCAATCTTGTAGCGCGTCCCCTTCCCTCGCAGCCTCAGCAAGGTCAGCAACGCGGTGGCAATATCTAGTTCGTCACGGTCGAAGTCGTTGCTCCTCAGCGTCATTCTCTACCCCTCCCCACCTGTAACCTAGAACGTTTGTTCTGCGAATTAGCAAGATTATACCGTGAATCTTGCAAACTTGCAAGGAAAAGCGGTAGCTAAAAGCCTCCGGATGGGGGCTTCAACATAGGAGGGACTGATTAGCGCATCGCTTGCTCTAGGTCAGCCACAAGGTCGGCGGCGGACTCGATGCCCACGCTGAGGCGCACGAGGTTGTCAGGGACTTGCATCAGCGAACCCTGCGTGCTGGCGTGGGTCATCACCCCCGGCACCTCGATGAGCGACTCGACCCCGCCCAGCGACTCGGCAAGGGCAAAGATGCGGGTGCGCTCGACGATGCTCTTAGCCTGTGCTGTCCCTCCCTTGACCGTGAAGCTAATCATCCCCCCAAAGCAACACATCTGCCGCTTGGCAAGCTCGTGTTGGGGATGCGAGGGATGGCCGGGGTAGTAGAGTTGCTCGACTGCGGGGTGGTCGGCGAGGAAGGCGGCAATGTGCTGGGCGTTGGCCTCGTGCGCCCGCATCCGTACCGCGAGGGTCTTCAGGCCGCGCAGCACCAGCCAACAATCCATCGGCCCGGGCACCGCGCCCATCGCATTCTGCAAGAACTTCAGCCGCTGGTAATCTGCGGTATCGTTGAGCAGAGCCGCCCCGCCCACCGTGTCGCTATGCCCGCCGAGGTACTTGGTCATGCTATGTACCACGATGTCCGCGCCGAGAGCGAGCGGCTGCTGGGCGTAGGGGGTGGCAAAAGTGTTGTCTACGATGACCCTAGCCCCGCCCGCATGGGCAATCTGGGCGATGGCGGCGATGTCAGCAATCTTCAGCAGCGGGTTGGTGGGGGTTTCCACCCATACCGCCTTAGTCGCGGCGGTCATCGCCCGCTGCACATTAGCGGGGTCGCGCATATCCACAAAGTCGAACTTCAGGCCATACTCGCTGAGGACGCGCACGAACAGGCGGTAGGTGCCACCGTACACGTCGTCGGCGCAAATGATGTGGTCGCCCGGCTTGAATAGATAGAGCAGGGTAGTCTCCGCCGCCATGCCAGAGGCGAAGCAGAGGCCATAAGCCGCCCCCTCCAAGCTCGCCAACGCCGCCTGCAACGCCGAGCGGGTGGGATTGTCGGTGCGGGCATAATCGTAACCCTTGTGCTGGCCTAGCCCATCCTGAACGTAGGTACTGGTCTGGTAGATTGGCACCATCACCGCGCCGGTGCTGGGGTCGGGCGGCTGGCCCGCGTGTATCGCCCGCGTCTCGAAGCCCAACCCGTCGGTGCTGCTATCCCGCTCGCTCATTGTGATGCTCCCCCCGGTGGTAATGAAGAAGGTAGAATGTAGAATGAAGTGATGAGTGATGAATGGTCAATGGTCAATGGTCAATGGTCAATGCGGTAGGGGCGGGTTGCACTCGCCCATACTCAGCGATTTAACATTTGGTCGCCGAATGCGGTGGGGGATGACC
>JBBSEE010000137.1:0-6800 GCA_038239995.1 Chloroflexia bacterium
ACCCCGAACCGCAACCCATCAACTCAAACCTCAAACCTTATTGCAGGTCGGTTGCCACTTGGTCCAGCTTGTCGCCGACGGCGTTGACCGCGCGACCGAGAACGTGACTCTGCTCCCCAACACGGTCGGCAAGGTCGCGCACCATGCCCGCTTGCTTGCCCATCATCTCGCCCGCCATCCCCCGCACCCAGTTCATCACTTCTTTGCGGGTCTCCTCGCCGCGGCGGGGGGCGAACAGCAGGCCCAACGCCGCGCCGATGGTGAAATACTTGGCGGCAGTTCGTACTCCTCGTAGCATTACGCTCTCCTTTGCTGGGCGAACCTCGGTTCGCCCCTCCGAATGTTCTCATCAAACCAGTGGGGGTTAGTTGCCAGAGTAATTCTGTTGCTGCTGCTTGGCGGTAAGTATCAGCTCATCGGCGGGGAAGTCTTCTTCCGCTGCGCCGTTGCCGCGCACTTCGTCAACCTTCTGCCGCACGTTTTCGCTGATGGTACTGACCGTCTGGCTCAAATCCTCGCTGCGCTGGCGCAGGGTATCCTGCACGATGCCCATCGTATGGCGGGCGTTCTCCCCGATATTGTCGGCGGCACTGCGGACGGTACTGACCGCATCGCCAGCGGTCGCCTTCACCTTGCCTGCGACTTCGCCCACCGCCTGTTGCGCCTGATTGACCTTTTGCTCGGCGGCCTGCTGCACCCCGCTGACGGTGTCGGTGACGGAATGGCGCACATTGCGGCCCAGCAGCCGCGCCTTCAGTTCGAGGAAACGGCGGTTGCCCTCGCCACTGCGGGGGGTGAGCATCAGCCCCACCGCCGCACCAATCACCGCCCCGGCGATGATGCCACCGGCTAGTAGATTATCATCACGCTCCATCATATTCATCCTCCTACTGGTACTTTATCACCTTGCTGCCAATTAAATAGCAGGAATTGGGCCATCATCTTCCCCGCCGGAAGATAGCCCCGATTAGCGGCGGCGGACAGCGGTGGGTTGGGTAAGGCGGAGGGCAAGGCGAACTACCACTGCCGCAACCAGCGCGGCAATCAAAGCGGGCCATAGCGACAGGTCATCCACGTAAGGCTGGCCCGCGAAGCCGTAGCCCGCCGCTGTCGCGCCGATACCCGCCGCCAGCATCGTGACCAGCCACGCCCACGCCCGCTTGCCGGGCACCAATAGGTCAACCACGAAGCCGATGACCAGCGCACTGAGGATGATAATGGCAATCGAACCGATACCGATGGTGGACACTCCCTAACTGCCCAAAAGTTTCGAGGTGGTGCTACGCAGTATGCTCTAATTATACCACACCCGCGCAAGGGGTTATTACCTCCCCCGACTGAGCGCGACGTTTGCGCCTACCCAGCAAAAATGTTATACTATGGGCGCAATAATTGCACGCCGCCACCGAGTGCGTAGCTGGGCTACGCACTTACGTTATCCAGTGGGCCAATACATCGAGGAGATTAGCCTTGTCCCAGCCGGTCAACGCCGCTACCTTCCATCCTTACCTGACGGTGGTGATTCCCGCCTACAACGAGTCCCACCGTCTCGCCCACACCCTAGAGTTGGTCGCCGATTATCTGCGGGGGCGCGATTACCCCAGCGAGTTGCTGGTGGTGGATGACGGCAGCAGCGACGAAACCGCCGCCATTGCCGAACGCTTCTGCGCCGCGCAAGGGCTGGAACGCGGCCCGCTACGGATGCGGGTGATACGCAACGACCATCGGGGCAAGGCTTACACGGTTCGCACCGGGATGCTGGCGGCGCAGGGCGAGTACGTGCTGTTCACCGATGCCGACCTCAGCACTCCCATCGCCGCGCTGGAGCAACTGTTGCCGTGGGCGGTGCGCGGCGGGGTGAAGCACGGTAGATATGACGTGGTGATTGGCTCGCGCGAAGGGGCAGGGGCGGTACGCTACGATGAACCCGGTTACCGCCACCTGATGGGGCGGGTGTTCAACTTTGCGGTGCAAATCATCGCCATTCGGGGGATACAGGATACCCAGTGCGGCTTCAAGCTGTTTACCCATGCAGCGGCGCAGGATTTGTTCAATCGGATGAAGCTGTACGGCGACAATGCCACCGTTATCAAGGGCGCAATGGTCACGGGCTTCGACGTGGAAGTGCTATACATCGCCCAGAAGCGTGGCTACAAGATACGCGAGGTGCCGGTCGAATGGCGACACTACGAGGGCAGCAAGGTGAACCCGATTAAGGACTCGATTCGCAACTTTACCGACATCCTGAAGGTGCGGCTCAACGATTTGCGCGGCAAGTACAACCAGTGAGGGTGGGGAGATGCAGATACGCCGCTTTTCCGCTGACCTAAAGAGCAAGGTGCCGGGCGGCCATCCCGGCCTGTACGGAGTGCCGATTCAACTGGACAGGGCCAATCTAGCCATCAGCAACTTGGATGAGCTAGCGGCGCGGATGAATGGGCTGCCGATTCTGCTGGACAGGCCGATGTACGTGGTGGCGATGTACTTGGAGCCACACGGACAGATGGACGAACACAGCGCGGCGGAACCGATTCTGTTTCTGGTCACTGGTGGTAGCGGGTTCGTTCGTATCGGCGGGCCTGAAGGGGAGACCGCTGCCTTGACCGCTGGTGACGCGGTGTTGTGGCCCGCTGGACCCGAACACAAGATTTGGACCGAGGATGAACCCATGTCCGCCATCGTGATACATGGGCCAATGGAGCGAGGTAGCAATGGAAACCCCTGAGCAAGAGCATATTCTGGTATGTGTCGCATGGCCGTACACGGTAGGGCCGCGCCATTTGGGGCATATCGCGGGGGCGGGCATCCAGCCCGACATCTTCGTGCGCTATCAGCGGATGATGGGCCGCGCCGCGATTATGGTGTCGGGCAGCGACACGCATGGCACGCCCACGATGGTGAAGGCCGACGCTGCTGGTGTCCCACCCGCCAAGCTGGTCAACCGCGTGCATACCCTGTTCTGCGAAAACTATCAGCAGATGGGGTTCAGCTACGACCTGTACACCGACACGGAGACCGCCAATCACTATCAAACCACCCAGACCATGTTCCTGCATCTAAAGGCGAACGGTTATATCTACAAGGACACCGCCGAGGCCGCCTACTGCGAGACCGACCGCCGCTTCCTGCCCGACCGCTATGTGGAGGGCACTTGCCCTATCTGCGGCTACAAGGAGGCGCGAGGCGACCAGTGCGACAATTGCGGCAACCTGCTCGACCCCATCCAACTGATTGACATCCGCTGCAAGCTGTGCGGCAACCCGCCCATCTTTCGGCCCAGCGACCACTACTACCTCGACCTTGCCAAGCTGCAACCGATGCTGGAGGATTGGGTCAAGAGCGGGGGGCACGAGCAATACTGGCGCACCAACGTCTACAACTTCACCATCGGTTCGCTACGCGACGGTATGCACGGGCGGGCGATTACCCGCGACCTCGACTGGGGCGTGCCGGTGCCGGTAGACGACCCTGACTTCAAGGACAAGCGCATCTACGTCTGGTTCGACGCGGTGATTGGCTATCTGTCTGCCACCATCGAATGGGCCGCCCTGCAAGGCACGCCGGAACGGTGGAAGGATTGGTGGCTGACCGATACCCCCACCAAGAAGCGCATCGTCAATTTCATCGGCAAGGACAACATCACCTTCCACACCATCATCTGGCCCGCGATACTGCTCGGCTATAGCGGGCTGGAATTGCCCTACGATGTGCCCGCCACCCAGTACCTGACCGACAGCGGGCAGAAGATGAGCGCGAGCAAGGGGGGCGTGCCGCTCGTCCCCGATGTGTTGGAACGCTACGACCCCGACATGATTCGCTACTACCTCTGCGCCGCCGCACCCGACAACCGCGACAGTGATTGGAGTTGGGCCGAGTTCTTTCGCCGCAACAACGATGAGCTAGTCGCCACCTACGGCAATCTGGTCAACCGCGTGCTGAACCCCGCTTACCGCAACTTCGAGGGCAAGGTACCAGAGCCGCTACAAGAGCATATCGGCGAACCAGACCAGCAGATGCTAGCCGAAACCCGCGCCGCCTTCGACACGGTGGGCGACCTGATTGACCGCGTGAAGCTGAAGGAAGCGTTGCGCGAGGTGATGGCCCTTGCCACCAAGGTCAACGTCTACCTCGACCAACAGGAGCCATGGAAAACGGTGAAGGTGGACAAGGCGCAGGCGGCGACCACCTACTACGTGGCCCTCCAAGCATTGGCCGCGCTGCGAATCCTGACCGCCCCATTCCTGCCCTTCTCCGCCCAGCGGCTGCACGCAATGCTCGGCTATGCAGGTGAGGTGAGCGCGGAACGCTGGCAGATGCGCGACTTGCCCCCCGACCAACCGCTGGGCGAACCCGCGCCACTGTTCAAGAAGTATGATGAAAAAACCCTCCCCGACCTCATCGTCGAGGAGGAGCAGCGCAGTGCCCGCGAGTGGATAGACCCCGACGGCCCCATCCAAACCCAGCCCACCCGCCCTCGCGTAGTCATCTACAATCAGCAGCTCCGCCTCCGCGCCGAGTTGGGGGTGGAGCAGACCGTGCCACTGGCTTGATATTGACGACCAAAGATAAAAGATAAAGGGCGCATCCGTATGGGTGCGCCCTTTGCTATGTACCAGATAGCGTAGTATGGTTAGGTTAGCAATAGCTCAACGCTGTCGCTGGTACTTTCGTTGACCAACCGCAGCTTGCCTGCATCGCCGATTTTAAGCTGCTTGTTGGCATCAAGCAGTTCGATGCCGAAGACACTGCCATCAGGAGCAATATCCACCACTACATCATCGCCTACTTCGATGGAATCCACCTCAGCATCCTCTTCCCAAAACTGGATGTAGGCGATGTTGTGGTCAGGGTCATATGTAAGTTTCATCATAGTCTCCTTACTAGCTAAAAATAAAGAACAAGAACAGTAATAATGAGCAAATCTGCCTTCTGTTGCTCGACATAAACCTTTAGCTGCTTCGTTTTGTAATATTTGCCCTTCCACGTACTACCAAAGGGAAAGTTCTGTCAAAAGCCGTATCGCCCCTTCTTAGCGGGGATTTGTTTTCCCTGATAGACAGTCGTTATCGCCTCATTTGCGCTAGCTCCCCGCTGCTTCAACCTCTTCAAAGCGTGGGGATGAATAAGCACGGCCATTGGACTCTTCCTTGAACTTATGTAAGCTGATTATAGCCCAACTGCTTGAATCGTGCAAGTTGGATGTACTCAACAATTCACCATTTTTGATTCTACCTTCTACCTTCTTCACTTGCTCTGCATCAGTTGCTTGCCAATGAGGTCGAGGGCAATGCTGGCGCATGGGGTGGGGGGGTCGGGGAGGCACTGCATATGCGCCCGCTCAAACCACTGGGTAGTAATCACCTTGCCATTGACCACATCGTCCACCTGTTCGCTAATTGGGTAGCCGAAGATGAGCAGGCCGCCGCCCTCGTTCCACTTCTTCAAGAAGGGGCCGGATAGCGAATGATTGGTCTCGTTGAAGTACAGGCAATCGGTGGTGCAGGCGGCAGGGCCAGCCGAGGGGGGGAAGTGTTTACCGGCAGTAAGCTCAGTGCCGATGTTGCCGAGGGTAATCGCGTTCGGCTGATTGGCACGGTCGGGGTGGAACTCGAACCGCGCCCGCTCGAACCACTGGATTTGGTAGGGCGGGTTCGCCCCCGCCACGTCCTGCGGCTGGCTGAGGGGAAAGCCGAAGATGGGTAGACCGCCATGCTGCTCCCAGAACTGGCGGAACGGGCTGGTCAGACTGTAGCCGCTTTCGGGGAAGAAGCGGGCAGAGGGGTCGCCCTTCTGATTTAGGTCGAAGATGAGGTAGCGGGCATCGCTGCGGGCAAGGCGATAGTTAGCCAGCATATCCTTGAAGGACGCTCCTTTGGAGAAGTCGCTTACATTGGCGGTGACGAACCATGCCGCGCCTTGGCGGTGCAATTGCTCGACAGTGGTAGCGGTGACGGCAGGCAACTCGCTGGCCTCGAACTTCCATCCGTGCCGCACCGAGTAGTAAAATAGTTCGGCGTAAGCGTCGCCCACGATGATAACCCGCTGGTCGGCAGGAACAGTCTGCTGGATGGCGGTGGCGATTTCGTCGCGATAGTATATGGTGCGGCTGGTGTCGTAGAGCGGCTGGATGCGGCTGTAACCAGCTTGGGCGATGAGCAGGAAGAGCAGCAGCACGCCGATTGCCACCGGCGGCAGCACCGCGCCGGGGCTACGTTCCGGACTCCGCCCATTGCGCTGCGCCAGCATATCCAGCCCTAGCTGCGCCCATGCCGCCACCTGCGCGGTGCCCATGCCCACGAATACGGCAGCCACCCCGGCAAAGACCAACAGGTTATCACCCTGCCCTCCGACCACCTGCGCCCCCACGATGAAGAACACCCCCACCCCCAGCAGCCAAAAGTGGTAGAACCAGCGATACGCCCGCCGCGCGTGACGGAACAAGCCGACAAGGAAAAGCAGCAGCCCCGGCCATGTGAGGATGTCGTTCATCAGCATTGTTACCAGCGTGGTATAATAGCCGCCGTCCAACCATGAGCGCGGGGAGTTCAGCTTGTCGCCCGCCCCCAAGCTGAGACCGGTCTGTTCGCCCAGCGAGTGCGCGTAGCCGTACCACCATAGCGGCAGCCCAATGGCGACTACCCCGAAGGCGGCAAGCTCGGCGGCGAAACGGCGACGACCCACGTTGTCGAGGCCACGCAGCCGCAGCATCGCAGCGTAGCCAATCGGCACGAGGATGAGCAGATTGGGCAGCTTGACCAGCGCGGCGAGGGCGGCGAGGCTAGCAGCGGCGGCCAGCGCGG
>JBBSEE010000138.1:0-6790 GCA_038239995.1 Chloroflexia bacterium
CAGTTCGCTAAGGTGGTGGTGCTAGGCTTCGGCATCGCACCCTACACCCCGGCCATGCCGACCTTCAGCGATGTGCCCAGTGGCTATTACGCCTACGCCTACATCGAGGCGGGCTACCACGCGGGGATACTGAACGGCTACGACCCTGCTACCTGCACGGCGAATGGCGCGACCTACCCTTGCTACTTGCCGAACCTCGCCATCACGCGCGGGCAAGTCACCAAGCTGGTAGTTAGTGCGGCGCACTATGCCCTCGTCACCCCGCTCGGTGGGGGGCAGACTTACAGCGATGTACCACCCTCGAATGTGTTCTACCTGTACGTGGAGACCGCCCACGCCAAAAACGTGGTCAACGGCTTCCCCGACGGCACTTTCCGGCCCAATGCCAGCATCCAGCGCGACCAGATGTGCCAGATTGTGTATAAGGGGATAACTACCCCATAGTCACTATCCCAAACTTCAATCTACCAAAGGAGGTCTGACCCGATGAAAGTCAAGCTGTTGTCCTTGTTCACCCTGTTGATGGTGGCCGCGCTGGTGGTGGGCGCAGGGGGGACGGCCCGTGCCCAGCGGGGGCCGCAACCGACCCCCACCCCCACCCCCCCGCCCGCATCGCCGTCCACCAGCCTGCCCACCGACCCGGTGCCGAACCCCACTAACGTGACGTGGTTTCCCCAGACCCAGCATACCCTGCGGACGGGCTTCCGCGAATACTGGAACTCGCAGGGCGGGTTGGCTCGCTTTGGCTATCCGCTGACTGAGGAGTTTATGGAACAAAGCACCGATGGCAAGACTTACACGGTGCAATACTTCGAGCGGGCCAAGTTCGAGTGGCATCCGGAGAATCGTCCGCCCTACAACATCCTGCTAGGGTTGCTAGGCAACGTGGTGACGGCGGGGCGGGGCGGTGAGCTACCGTTCCAACCCACCACCGCGAAGACGGGGCAAATCTACTTCCCCCAGAGCCAGCACAACGTGCCGCAGACTATCTACCACTACTGGGCGACGCGCGGGGGGCTGGCGGTGTACGGCTATCCTATCAGCGAGGCGTTCATCGAGCGCAGCCCCAGCAACGGCAAGTTCTATCAGGTGCAATACTTCGAGCGCAATCGTCTGGAATACCATCCCGAACTGCCCGCCGCCAACAACGTACTGCTCGGCTTGCTCGGTACCCAGATACTGCAAGCGCGGGGCTGGCTTCATTAGGGGAAGGTAGAAGGTAGAAAAATAGGTAACAAAAAGGGGGCGCACATCAGTGCGCCCCTACGTCTACCCCAATCCAAAATCCAAAATGGTCAGAACTCGCCGTTGATAATGCCTTGCGACCAGCGCAGGTCGAGCAGGGAGACGGGAATATCCAGCCGCGCGGCTAGCTGCTGCACGTGCCGCCCATCGTAGCACATTGCCACCATCTTGGGGACGAGCAGGTAGGCGGCCACGATTTGGGCCTCATGTTCTAGCTTGCTCTTGAACCAGGCGTTGCGTTCGCAGGAGTAGTTCATGCTGGGGTGGAAGGCGATGATGTGGCCGCTCTCGTGGGCAAGGGTGAGGCGGCGGGAGGGGGAGTCGAGATGTTTGTTGATGCCGATATGCACTTGGTGGCGCATCACGAGGGAGAAGCCGAAGGTTTGGGGGGTGAGGTCGTACTCGCGCACGGTGAAGTTTTCCACCAGCGTGTCGATCCGCACCGGCAGGGTGTCGTGCAGGTGGTAGCGTTTAATCAGATATTCGACGGTATGGCGCGTGCGCTGGTCCATCGTCTATCTTTCTCGGCTGCGACTACGTTCCGCTCGCCGTTGCTCTTCCATCTCCACCATCTGGCGGATGACCCCTTTAATCAACTCGCGGTCATGCTCCGGCAGGTCGCCGAGGCTGGAGAGGTACAGCTTCAGTTCGGGGTCGTTCACATCCGGCTCGGTGGGGCGGTTGCTGCCGTTGGAGTTGGAGCGGGATTCTTGGTTCATCAAATAATCCACGCTAACCTCAAGGGCGGTGGCGAGGTCGGCGACCACGTGGGCGGCGGCACTGGGGATCGAGCCGGACTCGAAGCGGGAGATGTAGCTTTCGCTCACCCCGGCGCGGCGGGCCAACTCAGCCATGGTCCAACCCTTGCGTTCGCGCAACCGCTTCACGGTCTGGCCGCGTCGCTTTGCCATCTCGTCAAGCATTCGCTTGCGGCGTTCTTGCTCTTCCTGTTTGTCCATGCCAAAATTATAGCCTAATTCTTGCAAGTTTGCAATAGTTATCCGGTACTTTCTTACCATTTCGCAAAAAATGGGTTGCGTATTCGCAAGTCCTGCGCTATAATAGTTGCAGGTTCGCAAGAAAGCGACCATTCGACTTGCGAATAAGGGGGAAGGCGATGTTCAAGCACGAATCGCGCAATCGGGTACGACGCGGCAAGGTTAGCGGCAGCGAGGCGATATTGATGCTGATGCTGGGGGCTGAGAGTCGGCTGGGCAGCAAAGGGCGGTGGGGCGAGGTCACTCTGCTTCCCCCAGCCGCGCGAACAGCAGCACGGTGGCGGCGCAAACTCGGCGGAACTCGGCGGCAGGCATGATGATGGACGAGGTGAACTCTGCCGCGTTGAAGGCAACCTCATCGTTGTCGAACAGCCGCGCGTCCACATAGGTGGGCATCCCCAGCAGGCTGCCGAAGGGTGGCACCTCCCCGATGTCGCAGCCGGTCAGTTTACGCACCGTGTCGCGGTCAGCCAAAGTGGCATCGCGCCAACCTTGCAGCTTGCGTAGCTTCTTGGTATGCACCTTCAGGTCAGCCGGGGCGACTGCCAGTACGTAGGGTTCTGGCCCGCCGCTCACCGCTAGCACCAATGCTTTGGCATCTTGGCGCAACTCCGTGCCCCGCACCCGCGACACTTCGGCAGACAGCCCCGCTGCCTGATGCTCAATCACCCGATAGCTAGCCCCTTGCTCATCCAAAAAGCGCAGCAACTTGGCGTGCATCTCCGCTCCCAATCCTCAGTCCCTCCTAAGTCAGTAGGGCGTATGCGATTCGCCCCTACGTCAATATTGCTAGCTACGATGCGCGGTGATGCGCTTCGGCAGGGCGAGTGCAACCCGCCCCTACGTCAATGTTGCTAGCGGCGATGCGCGGTGATGCGCTTCGGCAGGGCGAGTGCAACCCGCCCCTACGTTCGCCGTCTTATCCGCTGCTCCGCTGAACCTACTCCGCTGGCGGGTCCGTAGTTGCGAAGAGCGTTGGTGCGGGGCAACATTCTCCCTCACCAACCTACCCACAGGGAACCCCACAAGGGGGTTTCCCGCTGGGAGAGGCTTTAGGTGGATACGCTTCGGCCTTGCATTTACCATTCACCATTTACCATTCATCACTCAGAAAGTGTCTGAAAAGGGCGAGTGCAACCCGCCCCTACGCACCGAAAACCGACTATTCAGACACTTTCTCATTACTCATCACTAATCACTACCCTCAACCCTTCGCTCCCGCGCTGCCTCTTCCACGATGCGGATGACCTCGGCGAGGGGGAGATTGTGGGCTTGGGCAAGGGCCGCGCAATCGTCGTACTCGGCGGAGGGCTGCCAGCTACCGTCGGGGTGTTGGCGCAGCTTGACCCGCGCTTCGCCCAGCGGGGTGGTCACGGTGATGCTGGCGCGGCGGTACTTGTAGCGGCGATGATTGGAGAGGCGCACACCGAGGCTGCCAGTCTCGCGCAGGATAATCGCGGCCAGCCTTGCCACATCAGCGGCTGCGGTCAGCACGCACAACTTCACGCCGGGGCGCGACTTCTTCATCATAATCGCTTCGTGCCACACGTCCAACCCGCCCGCCGCGAACAGCCGCAGCATGGTGTAGCCCAGCACTTCGCCGGGGGTGTCGTCAAGGTTCGCTTCGATGAGCGTAACCTCATCCTGCTCGGTCCAGCCTAGCTCGTCATACTGCACTGCGACCTCACCAATCAACACCCTGAGCGCGTTGGGCCACGGAAAGTCGCGGCTGCCCAGCCCGTAGCCGACCCGCTGCAAGGTCATCGGCGGTGGGGTGGTCACAAACTCGGCCAGTTCCGCAAGCAAGGCCGCGCCGGTGGGGGTGACGAGTTCGCCCCGCGCCGCCTGCGGGTCATCGTGCTGGGGGAGGGCAGCCGTGGGGGCGTGCGCGGCGGTCAGCACCTCTAGGGTAGCGGGCGCAGGTACGGGTATCGGCCCATGCTGGCTACGCACCCAGCCACTGCCGAGCGGCAAGGGCGAGCAATACACCCGCTCCACCCCCAGCCACTCCAGCCCAATCACTACCCCCACCATGTCCACAATCGAGTCCACCGCGCCGACTTCGTGGAATGTTACCGTATCGGCGGGCTGATTGTGGATGCGCCCCTCGGCCTCGGCCAGCCGTCGGAACGCTGCCACGCTGCGCCGCTGCACCGTCTCGCTCAGGCTGCTGGCTTCAATCATCGCCGCGATGTGGCTGAAGGTCGAGGTTTGAGGTTTGAGGTTTGAGGTTTGGTCATACGGATGTGGGTCATGGCTATGCTCATGTTCATGTTCATGCTCATGCTCATGCTCATGCTCATGCTCATGGCTGTGGCTATGCTGGTGATTATTTTCATGTGCATGAGCATCATCGAGCCGCACATCGAGCTTGATACCGCGCAAAGGGCCTTTGCTGGATTGGTGCGTGTGTAGCTGGTAGCCGTCCAGACCGAGCTTGGCGAGTTCGTCGCGCAGATAGTCGAGCGGCAGCCCAGCATCAATCAGAGCGGCCAGCAACATATCCCCAGCAGCACCACTAAAGCAATCAAAATAAACTATCTTCATCACTCATCACTCACCACTGCATTTACCAGTCCCTGTTGCTCGGCTTTGAGTTGCCCACAGGCGGCTTGGATGTCCACCCCCTTCTCGATGCGGACGGTGTTGGGGATGCCGTGCGCGGTGAGGGCGGCTTGAAAGTCGTGGATGTGCTGGCGGCTGCTGCGGTGGAAGGGAGTGTCCTTCACCGGGTTGAGGGGGATGACGTTGACGTGGCAGAGTTGGCCCTTGACCGCTTGGGCTAGCTCATCGGCGCGGGCGGGCGCATCGTTGACCCCTTCGATGAGTGCCCATTCGTAGCTGAGGCGGCGGTTGGTGTGGGCGATATAGTAGCGGGCTGCTTCCATTAGGCGGGCGACCGGCCACTTCTTGTTGATCGGCACCATCTGGTTGCGTAGCTCATCGTTGGCCGCGTGCAGGCTAATCGCAAGGTTGATTTCCTCCGGCTCGTGGGCGAACTGCTCGATGCGGGGCACGAGGCCCGATGTGCTGACCGTCATCCGCCGCGCCCCCATACCGAGGCCATGCGCGGCGTTGAGGTTGCGTATCGCTCGCCATAGGTTGGTATAGTTTGCCAGTGGCTCGCCCATGCCCATGAACACGAGGTTGCTGACCCGCGCAATGTCGGCGGGCACCTCCACCTTGCGGCCCAGTTCGTCCTCATGCCCCTTGTGCCAGCGGCGTAGGAAACGGCTGAAGTAGATGACCTGCTCCACGATTTCGCCCGCATTGAGGTTGCGCTGCAAGCCCATCTGCCCAGTGGCGCAGAAGGGGCAGCCAATCGCGCACCCCACTTGGCTGGACACGCACACGGTGGCGCGGTGTTCGTACAGCATCAGCACCGTCTCAATAGTCTGGCCGTCGGGCAGGGCGAACAGAGCCTTGTAGGTGTGGCGGTCGCCGCTGACCAGTTCGCGTTCGGGGTGGAGGTTGATGAGGCTGAACCGCTCGGCCAATCGCCCGCGTAGGTCGGCGGGTAGGTTGCCCATCGCCGCAAAGTCGTCGGCTAGCTCTTTGTAGGCCCACTGGAACACCTGCTGGGCGCGATAGGTGGGTTGCCCCCACTCGTCCATGGCCCGCTCTAGCTCCGGCAGGGTCAGTGACCAGAAGTTTTGCGGCCCACTTTCGGCCCGCTGGATTAGCTTAATCTCTTGTGCTGCTACGCTCATTGTTGCGTTCCTGTGCTGGCGGATTGACATTCAACCGTAATTATACCAAATGAACAGGGCAAAGCGGGGATAATTGTGTTGCTTTGGGTGGCAAAAAGATGGAGCGCATATAGTGCGATGCGCCCCTAACGATATTATCTTATTTCTTTGGCGAATTGATGCTACTCTTGCCCTTGCCTGAGCGTATCCAGCAAAGCCCATTCGCCGGTTTCGGGGTCTTGGTATCGCCAGAACAGCCAGCCGTCGGTGCGCTTGTCGCCAGCCGCCCGCGCTGCCGCGTCGGGACTCTCGTATTCCACCTGATTATAGGTGATGTGGTTCTGCTCCCCGGCAACCGCATTGACCGTGTGTCCATTCTTCAGCGTCGCGGTCAGCAGCAGGCCATGCGGGATGGTGACTTCGACCGCAGTATATTCCGGCGACGGCGCGGCAATGTCCGCTTCGGGGGCGATAGTCGGCCCCTTCGCCGCCCCGCCCCCCTTGTCTATATCGAGGGCCGGGGGCTGGAAGAAGCTATGGTCTATCTCGTACTCCACCCGCTCCTTCACCCCCACTTTGTACTGCATCATCAGCCTAACTAGCTCCTCACCATCCACCAGCCAGATGCTGACCCGCGCTTGCTTGGCGGCGATGCGGGCCTCTTTGGTGAACTTAGCAGTGGTAATCAGCAAGCCGTAGCTGGCTTCGCTGTCGCGGGTGAATGCCCCCACGAGGTTACGCACTATCTCCGAGCCGATGCTTTCCTTGTAGCGTTTCACCTGCACAATGGTCTTGACCGTGCCGAACTCCTGCACCCGCAGGTCGGCTTGGATGTCAATGCCGCGGTCGCCGCTGCGC
>JBBSEE010000139.1:0-6789 GCA_038239995.1 Chloroflexia bacterium
ACGCCTGTCGCTGCAAGAGGAGTACGACGCGGGCAAGGCGGCATGGTTCGCCTCGCATCAGCTTGACGATGTGGTGGACGAGGAAGATGTGGCCGACATTGTGGCGAAGTGGACCGGCATTCCGGTGAAGAAGATGATGGCCTCGGATATACAGAAGCTGACCGACATGGAGCAGAAGCTGCACGAGCGGGTAGTGGGGCAGGAGGAGGCCATCGTCGCCGTCTCCGACGCAATCCGCCGCGCCCGCGCAGGCCTGAAGGACCCGAAGCGACCGATTGGCAGCTTCATCTTCCTCGGCCCCACGGGCGTGGGCAAGACCGAACTGGCCCGCAGCCTCGCCGCCTTCCTGTTCGATGATGAGAACGCGATGGTACGGGTGGATATGAGCGAGTATGGCGAACGTCACACTGTGGCGCGGCTGATTGGTTCGCCCCCCGGCTACGTCGGCTACGATGAAGGCGGGCAACTAACCGAGGCAGTGCGCCGTCGCCCCTACCAAGTGGTGCTGTTCGACGAAATCGAGAAGGCTCATCCGGAGATATTCAACAGCCTGTTGCAGATGCTGGATGATGGTCGCCTCACCGATGGGCAAGGGCGCACGGTTGACTTCCGCAACACGGTCATCATCCTGACCAGCAACATCGGCAATGAATACATCCCCCGCCCCGACGCGATCGGCTTCAAGAAGGTGGGCTTCAGTGGGGCGAGTAGCGACACGCAAATCAACCTCGCGCAGAAGCGGGCTGCCGCCAAGAAGGTGCAGGATGCCCTGCGCCAAGCCTTCCGCCCAGAGTTCCTCAACCGCATTGATGAGGTCATCGTTTTCGACAGCCTGACCATGGACGACCTCAAGCGCATCGTGGAGATACAGGCCGACGACCTGATGAAGCGGGCCAGCGCGACCGGCCTCCGCCTTACCCTCAGCGATGCGGCTAAGGAGTTCCTCGCGGTCAATGGCTACGACAAGGACTTCGGTGCCCGCCCACTCAAGCGGCTGGTGCAGCGCGAACTGGAAACCCCCCTCAGCAAGGGGCTAATCAACGGCAGGTTCAAGGCGGGGGACAACATCCTCGTGGATGTGGACGGTGACGGCAAACTCAGCTTCAGCCCCGCCCAGCCCGCTGTGCTGGAGATACCCATGCCGGTGGCCTAAATATCATGGGGTACGGTGAAAGCAAGAGGGGCGCACGATTTGTACGCCCTTTCTGCTAAGAGGAGGACCAGCCAACGGATTGGAAAAACGGATAAACTGATTAGGCTTTGTAGCCAGCAAGTAAGTATGATGTAGGGGCGAATCGCATCCGCCCTCGTGCCACGCCTAGACAGTCATCGTAATCGAGCAACCGCGACGTAGGGGCGGGTTGCACTCGCCCAACTTCAGCCGTGCCACCAAAACCAACCCCTTCCGCCTTTGCGTCCTTCCGTAGTTCTATCTGCCACATATCCAATCAGCCAACGCTATAGCGGCGAACGAGTGTTTAACGTCCACAATTAAGCAACCTGCCCCACGCGCTCCAGCCAGTCGGCCACATAGCCTGCCACTTCCTCCCAGCCAGTCTGCGCGACAATCCAGTGGCAGCGGCCCGCGAACTCCTTGAAGTCGGTGCGGGCGGGGCTGCCGGGGTAGGCACGATAGTTGGCACGATTGGTGGCCGCCGGTACGGTGTGGTCGCTGCTCCCCGCAATTAGCAGTAGGGGGGCGCGAGTGGGGTTCTTGAAGTTTACCTTCACCGCGCTGCTAGGGTTGAGCGGGGCGACTGCGGTTTGGAAGAAGATGCGTCCCGTCTCTGGCACCACCTGCTGGTCGTACACCGCTCGCGCCTCTGCTGCTGGCACGGTATTCATGAAGGCGTATTGGAATGTCTTGAAGCTGGGGTAGAAGCTGCGCCGCCAGCCCCGCCAGCGCATCAGCACCCCCGCGTTCGACTTAATCGCACTCCAGCGCAAGGCCCATACCCCTCTTGGTGGGGCGGGGTCAATCGCCACCCCCGCGGCACCTAGCCCGCGGTCCATCAGCATCTGCACGAACAGCCCCCCGAACGAGTGTCCAATCAGTATCGGCGGCTCGCTCATCCCCGCGATTATCCCCGCATAGTGGTCAACAATCTCCTTCACCCCCAAATCGGCCAACTGGGGCGCAGGGTTGCGCTGCTGCTCGGCAACGGGCCGCTCGTGGTAGGGCCACGCCGGGGCAGTGCAGGCGTAGCCCTTGCCTGCAAAGTAGCCGTTGAATTGCTCCCAGCATAGCGGGGTCATCAACGCCCCGTGAATGAACACAATACTCTTGCCCATGCTTTAGCTCCTTATACTCCCCTTCTATCGGGAAGAGTCTCGCTCCCCTCCCACCGGGAGGGGTTGGGGGTGGGTGCGTGCTGCATAATTATACCGCAATCTGGTGTCCGCCGTGTGGTTGGTGGGAAAAAGGGAATTGCTGCAAAAATTGCATAAAAAACCCCTTGTGTTTTATCAGAGATTGTGTTATTATATAAACGACGGTTTATCCAATTAGCCGTAATCGCTGAGGAGCTAACCATGACCACCTGCTACAATCACCCCGCCGCGCCCGCGACCACTAGCTGCGCCGACTGTGGCGCGGCCATCTGCTCCGCCTGTATTCGCATCGTCGCAGCCCAGCCTTACTGCGTCGCCGACTACGCTTTTGCCTTCGACCCGCCCGATGCCCCCTACCCGCTCATCAGCCCCACTTCTTGGGACGGCGAGGGGGTGCAGGTGGTCGCCTATCAGCCCTCGGTCGTGCCGCATCGCCGTAGTCTGTTCGGCAGCCTCGGCCTTACCCACGTGCAAGGCTACTTCGACTGGCCGATGATATGGGCGATACTCTCTCCGATTGCGCTCGCCTTCATCGTAAGCTATGCCCAGAGCGCACTGAGCGAACACTCGATGCTCACCGCCTGTTTTGGCGAGGTATTCTCTCTTGTGGGTCTAATCGTCGCTTGTTCGGTCAACCTCAATGGTGTGCGCCACTGGCGGCGGTCGTATCACCCCCGCGTCCTGCTGGTACTAAGTTGCCTGAACTATGTTAGCAGCATCGGGGGGGTCGTATGGCTGCTGTACGAGATAACTACTATGAGTCTCTTGCGCGGCATCAGCGGTCTCTAATCGCCTGCCGCCATCATGGTACATAGCCCCGATAGGTGTTGATGTGCATTGGGCAGGGCGGATGCGATTCGCCCCTACGTCATGGTACATTGCCCCCGATAGGCGTTGATGTGCATTGGGCAGGGCGCAATGAATTGCGCCCCTACATCCGCTTTTCTCCGTTTCTCCGCTGAACCTAATCCGCTGGCTGGCTCTCCACAAGGGGCGAGCGCAACCCGCCCCTACGACATGGTACGTTGTCCTATAGGCGTCGTTGCGCTTTGGGCAGGGCGTATGCGATTCGCCCCTACGTCAACGTTGCTTGTTCCAGTGAGAGCTGTGGCAAGTCAATACGGCGAGCGACAGCGAAAAGTGGGACGTGAAAGCACACCGCAAATGAATGGCAGCGAGGGTAGGCATCCAACGGCTATGCGGGGTCGGGCGATAATCGCTTGGGCGGCGATGGGCTTGCTCTGCTCTCCCCTTGCCGCACTCGTTGGCCTGACCGACGTAGCCGGTTCGAGCGTAGTTCTGGCGCGATTTACCCCTAGTTTCGCAGGCTGTACCACTCTCTTGCTGCTGGCAGCCGGGTTGTGCATCTGCCTTGCTGTCCTCCCTCGCGGCCAGCAGACTAACTATCCAAACGTGGTACTCACCCTATGTCTTACCGGCATGGTGCTGTGGGCAGTGGTAATAGTGGGGTTTTTGGTTCTACAATTGGCGGGGTCGGGGTTGTTATCCTCTAGTCATCGTTAGATGTGGGTACGGGCGGGACTAATCGGCCATTGGCAAGCAGCGGCGATTAGGGTATAATAGCGACACCTCATCATTCATGCTCTGGTAGCGGTCAAGTAAGGAGGACGCGCCCAAATTGAATATTTCGACCCTCGTCGCGCGGCGCAGGCAGCAGCGCAGCTTGCTGATAGCCCTTGCTATTATTCTTATCCTCCCGCTCTGTCGCTTCCTGCCGCCCCCTAGTGCCCATGCCGCCGCCCCCAACAAGCTGGGAGTGAACCTCGCGGGCTTCTACGATACGCCTTACTTGCAGGCGGTCGTCGCGGCGGTGGGCGATGGTGGCTACGTCGGCATCGTGGTTTCACCGGAGCAGGGCTATCGGCTACCCAAGTTTTTGCTCGATTGCTACAGCTTGCACCTCATTCCGGTGTTGCGCCTCGCTGCCACTCAGGGGGCGGGTCAAGCATGGCCGCAGCCCCAAACCTCGGACGCGCTGGTGTGGGCCAATATCCTCAACAACCTCGACTGGCACGGCCTGCCCCGCATCATCGAAGTGGGCAACGAGATGAACCTGAACAGCGAGTGGGGCGGCCACGCCGACCCCGCCGGTTATACCGACTACCTAATCACCGTTGCCCGCACCCTGAAGGCCACCAGTGCCCCCGGCTCGTACCGGATACTGATGGGGGCACTCACCCTCGGCGCACCCGACTTGCCCGGCACCGCGATTGCCCCCGCCACCTTCGTCACCCAGATGAAGCAGCACATCCCCACCGTGTTCGACTACGTGGATGGCACTGCGGCGAACATCTACACCGTCCGCCCCTACCCCGACAACCGCCGCTGGAACTTTTTTGGCTACCAAGAGCAACTCGACCTGATGGGCCGCAATATGCCAGTCTACATCATGGAGGAGGGCCTCGACCCCCACTTCCCCTACACCGACCAAGATGCCGCCGACCACCTGCGCCTCGCATGGCCCGACTGGCAGGCCGACCCCAACGTGATGACCTCGATGCCACTCGCCTACGTGCCCGGCCAATACCTTCCCGACGGGTTCGGCAGCGACGGCTTCTGGATGTTCCGCCTCGACCCTAACGGCAGCCTCGCGGCGGTGTCGCGCACCTACAATCAGATGGTGGAGATTGCCAAGTCGCCTGACCGTCTGCCCACCCTGTCCGACCAAGACCGCATGATTCGCTCCTTCCTCCCCTCGCCACCACAAGGTAAGGCGGGCGACCTCTACTTTCCCGAAGTGAAACGTCACCTCAATAGCCACTTTGTGGCCGCATGGCAGCAGGGGGACGGGCTGGCGATGTTTGGCTATCCGCTGCACGAGGCCGCGTTGGTGGGCGGCAATTTGGTACAATATACCGAACGGGCAAGGTTCGAGTGGCATCCCGCCGCCGGTCAATCCTGCTGCGACGGCAGTGGCAGCTTGATGTTCGGGTTGCTGGGGCAAGAGGCGATTACCCTGCACAATCTCAGCTTCCCGTCCGCGCTACCGGATAATGATAGCGTGATGTGGAACAGCGCAACCGCCACGCCCACCGCCACGCCCGCGCCGAAGAAGGTGGGCAAGTCGCTCACCGCCGCGCCTACCATCACCCCCACTATGCCCGCGCCCGTGGTGATATACTTCCGCGAGAGCCGCCACAACCTCAGCGGCAAGTTGCTGGATTATTGGCAGACGCATGGCGGGGTGTCCACTTTCGGCTACCCCCTATCCGAACCGTTCACCGACCAGAGCGGCATCACCGTGCAATACTTTGAGCGTGCCCGTTTCGAGCTACATCCGGAGGGGGTGCTGCTCGGTCGCCTCGGCTACGAGATTGCCCGTAGTTTGGATTATAAGGGCTACTGGTAAGTGTGGAGATAATTATGAACCAAAGTAATGTGGATGCACGCCATCAGCGATACTCGATGATTATCGAATGGTCGGATGAGGATAAGGCTTATATTGTCACCGTGCCAGAGTTGCCCGGCTGTATTACGCATGGGGCAAGCTACGAAGAAGCGGTGCAGCAGGGGCAAGACGCGATTGACAGTTGGATTGACGCAGCTCACGCTTGGGGTCGGGCTGTCCCCGAACCGAAGCGTTTTGAGCTAGCCTCGTAGAGAAGATTACCCGCGTATGACTCCGGCAACCGCATCCGAAGTGAACGACATCACCGCCTGCCCGCGCTGTAGCACTCCGGTGCGGGTGGGGGCGCGGTTCTGCCCCTCGTGCGGGTTGCGCCTACAGGATGTGACCAACGGCCAGTTGCTGCCCGGCACCGTGCTGGCGGGCAATCGCTATCTGGTACAGCGATTGCTGGGGCAAGGGGGGATGGGTGCCGTCTACCTTGCCGAAGACCGCCACCTCTCCCGCCCCTGCGTGGTCAAGGAGCTACAGACCTACAGCCCCTCGGCGGCGGACACTGCCCGCGCCACCAACGACTTCCGCCGCGAAGCACTCATCCTCGCCCACCTCAGTGCCGACCAGTCCGCCATCCCCCAAACCTACGACCACTTCAGCGAAGGCCCGCGCCACTATCTGGTGATGCAATACATCGCGGGCGAGAATCTAGAGCAACGGCTGCGGCGACTCGGCCCCTTGCCAGAGCGGGAGGTGCTACAGGATGCGCTGGCAATCGCCGAGGTGCTGGTGTTCATCCACAATCAGAAGCCGGAGCCGGTGGTTCACCGCGACATCAAGCCCGCCAACATCATCGTGGACACCCAAGCCCGCATCAAGCTGGTGGATTTTGGCCTCGCCAAGACCATGAACGCGGAGGTGAGCGGGCTAGGCAGCGGGGTGGCTTCCACCGACATGAGTACCGCGGCGGGGACGGCGGGATACACCCCGTTGGAGCAGTGGATGGGTCACGCCCAGCCCGCCACCGACCACAAAGCCCACGGCGCGACAAAGCACCATCAAATCACAGGCCGTTAACCCCCCGACCCCATCAACCA